>JARDZH010000213.1 GCA_029240955.1 Pseudomonas sp.
GCCTGGGGTTCGATTCTGTTATGGATGACCAGCATCGGGAAGCTTCCAGCAGTTGCGATGCCTCACAACAGAGCAAGGGGCTTGCCAACAGGGCTAAAGTGGGGAAATTTCTGACAGAAGCTGCTGGCGACGCCTACAACCAACGCAGCAAAATGACCTGCTTTGGTGCAATCACGCCGCCCAGCACCAATACAAGGCGCGTATACGGCATATGGCATATATAGGAGCCCGCTTGGTGGCGATGCTTCTCGCGGTCTGCCAGGCATACCGCGAGCAAACTACCTCACCGTCTTCGGCGCTTTCCCTGCCTTCATCTGCTCCAGCAACGGGCCACACTGGTTGGGCTGGTCGTCTCCCGGCGCCAGTAGCGCGAGCAGGCCGGCGGCCGGGCCGACTGTTGCGCCAAGCAGCACCATGCCCGCACCGCGCAGCAGCAGCGGACCGGACTGCACGCCCGCGCCAGGGCTGGCGAACGGGCCGCGCACATACAGCGGCGAACGCAGCGAGAACACCCGGAAACCCTTCGATTCGGGGGTGATCTTCAGGTCCAGTTGCTCGGACTTCATGTTGGCCGTGCCATCGATATAGATGATTGCGTTCTCGGTATCGAACACAAACAGCCGGCTCGTCGCCAGCCCGTCCTTGATACCGAAATCAGACGCTGCGCAATTGATCTTGACGTCCTGATCGCCAAACAGCTTGCCCACCACGTAGTTACCCACGTTGAGCCCGGCAATTTCCATAAGACTGCGGCTGATCGCGCCATCGTTGACCAGCATTTTCAACTCGCCATTGGCGGTTCCCAGCAACGCCGCCACCGAATTGCCGCGGCCGCTGATATCAGCATCGCCATTCAACTCGCCAAAGCTGGTCTGCATGGGCTCGAACGTCGGGAACAGCTGCTTGAGTTTGAAGCCGCGCGCCGACAGCTTCGCCCGGCCCTGCAACGGCGTGGTCTGGCCGTTGAGGCGAACATCGGCGTCCAGCTTGCCACCGGCGACGCCGAAGCGCAGCGGAACCAGATTCAGATTCCCGTCATCAAGCACCACATGCGTGTAGAGATCGGTGAACGGCAGTTCAGGACTCTGCACGATGCGTTTGCCGGTAAATTCTACGTCGGCATCCATGGCTCGCCAGCGATCGGTCTGAAACTCTTCGACTGGCAACACCTTGCCCGTCGGCTGCTTGCTCTCGCCGCCGCGCTTTTTCTGCTCAGCGTTGGAATCGGCGCCGATCAACGGCGCAAGGTCGGTAAACAGCAACTGATTGGACACCAGCACACCGCTGAGTTTGGGCCGCGGTTCGCTGGACACGAATTTCAGATCGCCATGGATATCGCTGTTGCCAATTTTGCCGTTGAAACCCTGATAGCTGAAGCTCGCACCGCCTGGCTCATGGAGCTTGGCGATCAGCCGGCCATCAGTCGAATACGCCGGCGAGTCAGGCAGCGTGACGCCGGTCAACGGATACAGATTGCTCAGGCTGGCGCCGGACAACTTCAGGCGCAGGTCCAGTGCGCCCAGGTTCTGCGGGTCGGTCAGCGTGCCGGCAATTGCGGCGTGGGTATCGCCGACTTTGACGTCTGCCTGCACCGGAAATGGCTGATTCGAATCCTTGAGCGCCAACAGGCCACCGATCTTGCCGGTGCCGCTGAGTTTCTGTCCGTGGTACTGACCTTTTACAGCCAGGCCGAACGCGTAGTCCTGAGCGGCAGCCCCTTTTTCTTCGGTCTTCTTCGCTTCGCTGCTGCCGACGATATCGCTGAAAGGAATCGGCTTGCCAAGCGGGTCAATGGCGACGTCCAGCTGTGCATTCAGCGTGCGGTCGTCATAGCCCACCAAGCCCTTGTCGAACTTGATGGCACCGATGTCCATCACCCATTTCGACGGTTCGGCATTGGGGTCGGAGGCCGGCAAATCGAACACCCAGTTGGCGCGGCCATCGGCGAGTCGCTCCAGCTTCGCTTCCGGACCGGTCAGGTCGATACGCGGAATCACGACACGCTGCGCCAGCAACGGCAGCAGCGACAGGCGGAAATCGACGCGTTTGAGGGTCACCATTTGCGGCGTTTTGGACCACTCGGGATTACCGAGCGTCAGGTCATCGGCGATGAAATGCGGCGAAGGCACCCAGGCACGCCAGCCCCCGAGCTCAGGCTCACGTTGCCACTGGACATCCAGATTGCCGTTGATCGCGAACGGCCGATGCAATGCTTCGCTGACTTTCTCGTTGATGGTGGGTTTGAGGCGGTTCCAATCGAATGTGGCGATCAGAATGACCAGAAGGACCAACAGCGCCAGCAACGTGGCGGCGGTCCAGGTGATGATCTTGCGGCTGCGCGTCATGCGTGACTCCCCTGAAAACAACGCCCCAGCCGTGGCGCGTTGAGTACGACATGGTTCTTCGACTGACGAAATCCCCAAGGGTTTTGCCCGGCAGTGCAATTAAAGCCATGTAATTCAACGCTTCATGCTGCACCGGGCAATTCTGTTGATCCGTTTTCCGGTCCATGACCTTCTTTATAGACCAGTGCAGAACCCTGTCAGGCCGGCATCCTTTAAAAGCCTTTCGACGGGTGCGAAGCGCATTTGCTAAAGTGCCGCACAATGAATTTCCAGAACGGCTGAGTCATGCTGCCCCGCGCCGAACAGAAGCAACAAACCCGCAGAGCCCTGCTTGACGCCGCTCATCACCTGATGGAAAGCGGGCGCAGTTTCGGCAGCCTCAGTCTGCGGGAAGTGGCTCGTACCGCCGGCATCGTGCCTACCGGTTTCTACCGTCACTTCGAGGACATGGATCAGTTGGGCCTGGCGCTGGTCAGTGAAGTGGGTCAGACCTTTCGCGAAACCATCCGCCTCGTTCGCCACAATGAATTTGCCATGGGCGGGCTGATTCATGCTTCGGTACGCATCTTCATGGACCGGGTCGCGGCCAACCGTTCGCAGTTCCTGTTCCTGGCGCGGGAGCAGTATGGTGGTTCGATTCGTGTGCGGCAGGCGCTGGGTGCTTTGCGAGAAGGCATCAGCGCCGACCTTACGGCCGATCTTGCCCGGATGCCCAAGTGGCAGCATTTGAACACCGAGGCGCTGTCAATCATTGCCGACCTGGTGGTCAAAAGCGTGTTCGCCATGCTGCCGGAGCTGATCGATCCACCGCCTGCCACGCTCGCGCCGCACCTCACGCCGCATGCCAAAATTACCCAGCAGCTGCGTTTTATCTTTATCGGGGCGCGGCACTGGCGTGGGCTGGGCAGTCACGATTAATCATTGAGACCTGACGGCTGTAGGAGCGCCCGCGGCGGCGATGCGAACAACGCGGTGTGTCGGCTTGAATGCCGTCTCGCCAGCAAGCTGGCTCCTACAGTACCGGGCGGACTTAGAGATCTTTCAGAATATCCGCCATGTCATCGGCGTGTTCTTCTTCCTGCGCCAGGATTTCTTCGAAGATGCGGCGGGTGGTCGGATCCGCTTCGCCGATGTACTGGATAATCTCGCGGTAGCTGTCGATCGCAATACGTTCGGCTACCAGATCCTCGTACACCATCTCTTTGAGCGTATTGCCCGCGACATACTGCGCATGTGAATTGGCCGACAGTGTGTCAGGGTTGAACTCCGGCTCGCCGCCCAGTTGAACGATACGCTCGGCCAACTTATCGGCGTGTTCGGCTTCCTGTTGCGCATGCTCAAGGAATTCCGAAGCAGCGACGCTCGCCTTCAGGCCGGTTGCCATGTAGTAGTGACGCTTGTAACGCAGCGTGCACACCAGCTCTGTCGCCAGGGCTTCATTGAGCAGGCGCAGAACGGTTTCGCGATCGGCGCTGTAGCCTTCGGTAACCGCCCCGTTCTCTACGTTCTGGCGGGCGCGCTGGCGCAGGCTGGTTACATCGGTCAGTTGTGGTGCAGAAATCATCGGTTATCTCCAGACTCATCAGGTATGTGCCTCGCTCTGTGGTGTGTCCTGCGGCGAGATCATCAGAAATGTGAGTGATGGAGCCGGAGAAAGTTTTATCCGCTGCGGGTATATCGCCGGATTGAAAGGTTTGTAAAAAATTTAAGAAACGAGCGCGGCGATGTGCGGTCCCAAATGTGAGACTTAAAAAATCTGGAGAGAAAAAATGCTCAAGTTCTTGGGAAGCACTGTAGGTATCATCTTTCTGATTGGCCTGATCGTTGTGATCGCGCTATTCAAACTGGTGTTCTGACCATCAGACGCACATAAAAAAACCGGTGTATGAACACCGGTTTTTTTATGGACGCTTGTTGGCGGACGCTTTACTTAGCGCGTTCGTTCTCTTCGCGCTGTTCGCAGGTCATGAAGCCTTTGTGGTTCACACGGCCGTCGCTGTTGAAGCTGACGTGGTAAACCTGCTGATGGCCGTCTTTGGTCATCACATAGTTATTGCAAGTGCCCGGGTTGACCTTGCGCTGGACGCGGGAAGAAGGCTCGCCGCCAATGGCCAGTACTTGCTGCTGAGTCATGCCGTCTTCGACGTGCTTGACCAGAGGCTCGTCCCGATAGGTCACGTAGTCGACCGGGTTCTGCACAGTAGTACTGCCGCAGCCGACCATGGTCATCAGTACACAGCTTGCTGCCAGAATTTTCTTGTACATCGTTGTCGCTCCGAGAGAGAGCCATTCGTGGCCCGATACCGCTTGGAGCAGCCGAACCTCACGAGAGTTCGATTTTTGATGGCGATGAGGCACCACCCGTCCTGTCACCTTCCTCCGTCTCGCTGACAAACACCGCTATGGTTCAGACAGCAGTGAATTCACAGCGCTGGCAGTGTTCAGCACATGGAGGCCTTCAATGGCGAAAGAACAGGCGACGCGTTACCCGTTGTTGCTGGTACCCGGTTTGCTGGGTTTCGTACGGTTTCTGATTTATCCCTACTGGTACGGCATCGTCAAAGCGCTGGAACAGGGCGGAGCGACGGTGCTTCCGGTCATGGTGTCGGGCGTCAATTCCACCGAGATTCGCGGAGAGCAGCTGTTGAAAGTCGTGGAGCAGACGATTCGCGACACAGGCGCCGCCAAGGTCAATCTGATCGGCCACAGCCAGGGCGCTCTGACCGTGCGTTATGTCGCTGCACGGCGGCCGGATCTGATTGCCTCGGTCACTTCGGTGGCAGGACCCAACTATGGCTCTGAGC
>JARDZH010000214.1 GCA_029240955.1 Pseudomonas sp.
GCGCAGCATGGTGCCGGTGAAGTTCTTCAGGCGATGACCGGGCAGGTCGTGGCGTATGGCTTCAATGCGTTCGATCAGGCTGGCGCAGTGCCGGTCGTGGCGATAACGGGCGTTTAACAGCTCGAACCCGGCGCTCTGCGCCTGTTGCCATAACTCGGCATTCTGATACAGCCGCACCGCCGCCTCGGCGATCTGCTCGGCGTTGATGCCGATCAACCCGGGCCACTGCCGAGCAGGCTCGCCCAGGGCCGGATCGCACATCGCTTCAGCGCCAATCGGCGTGGTCACCGAGGGCGTGCCGCACAGCATGGCGTCGATCAGCTTGCCTTTGATCCCGGCGCCAAAACGCAACGGTGCCACGCACACCCGCGCCGCGGACATCACCTGCAACGCGTCCTCGGCCCAGTCCATGATGTGGAACCCCTGCGCGGCGTTATGCAGGGCGGTGGCCTTGGGCGGGGTATAAGCGCCGTAGACGTGGAATTGCGCACCGGGCAGTTGCTGACGAATCAGCGGCCAGATCGCGTTCTTCATCCACAACACCGCATCCCAGTTGGGCGCATGGCGGAAGTTGCCAATGGTCATGAAGTGCGCGCGCTGCTCGAAGGACGGCGCTGCGTCTGGAATCGAGTCCAGCATCAGCGGACACCACTGCAGAATCGACGCCGGCAGGCCGAACGCGCCGGTCAGCAGATCGATTTCAACGTCCGAGGTCATCAGGTTCAGGTCGCATCGGTACAGGGCAGCGATTTCCCGCTGCGCCAGGTCCGTCGTCGCCATCGCACTGAACAACGAGGCCGCGTCAGCCGTGAAAAGATCATCCGGATCATCAGCAGCGTTGAGTCGATCTTTGAGCCTCTGATGCCGCGTGTGCCTCAGGCTCTGCAAATCGGATGTCTCAAGGATGCGCACCGCTCCAGGGCAGTGCTGCTCGACCCGCCAGCCGAACTGCTCCTCGATCATGAACTGATCGAACAGCACCACGTCCGGCGCCAGTTCGCTGATGAACCGGTCGAAGCTGCTGTCGTTGAGTTCGATCCGCACCTCGTCGATGCCCAGGCTGGCGAGGTCCGCCTTGTGCTGGCCCTCGGTGGCCGGGCTGGCGAAGGTGATCTGCCAGCCCTGTTCGAGAAAGCACTGGATCAACTGCATGACATGGCCGCTGGCTGCCGAAGAACGGGGCTCTGGCCAGACGTAGCCGATGATCAGCAGCCGGGTAGGGTGCTGCGGGTCAGGCTTAACCAAGAATGCTTTTTACCTTGTCGCGAAGGTCATCGATGGAAAACGGCTTGCCGATCGAATGCATGCCGTCGGGCACGTCGATGTTTTCCGAATAGCCGCTGGCGAACAGCACCGGCAGATCGGGACGCAGCGCGCGGACCTTGGGGGCCAGTTCGGTGCCTTTCATGTCGGGCAGGCCCTGGTCGGTCATCATCAGGTCGATATGAGTCGACGGATCCTCGACGAACGCCAGCGCTTCGGCCGCATCGGCGGCTTCGAGAACCTGGTATTCCAGTTCCTCAAGCACATCGACGATCAGCATGCGTACGATATTGTCATCCTCCACGACCAGAATGGTGCTGGCTGCGTCAGGCATGGTTGACTCCCTCTCACTCGAAAATGGTAGCGCCTGCCGCCTTCGGTCATCGACCGAGAGCCGCTGCGCGTGCCACGCCCGAAAATCGGGGTGGCGAAATCGGATGCGAGTTCTCGCACCGGTCTGCATCAGTAAATAAAACGGGGCCGGAAGTTCCGTTGGCGGGCTGAGCGTTGCAGTCAGGCGCCGATATCCGGAACAAGAACGGCGCTGCGCTGGAATCGGCGCAGCTTATCGCCTATTTGCGTATGAAATTTCAACATCCTCTGTAGGAAAACTGAGTCTTTTTCAGTGATTTACGGCAAACTCCACCGTTTTGATCATCCCGCCAAGGAATTTTCATGAATCGGACGTCTGTAGTCGATGAGCAACGCTTCCGTAAATTGCTGGGGCGTAACGTCGGTTTACCCTTAGGTGTCGGCGTGTTGAGTGCGGTGTTTTTTATTCTGCTGATCACGTATCTGCTGTCGGTGATTCAGTGGGTCGAGCACACGGACCGGGTGATCAACAACACCAATCGCGCGATGAAGCTGTCCATCGACATGGAAACCGGCATGCGCGGTTACCTGCTGACCGGCGACCAGCAATTTCTCGACCCCTACGAAATCGCCAAGCCTGTCTTGATGGCCGAACTCACCGGCATCAAGGCACTGGTCGACGATAACCCCACTCAGGCCGACCGTTTCCGGCGCCTCGTCACTCTGCAGACCGAGTGGAATCGCTTCGCCCAGGAGATGATCGACCTGCGCCGCTCCAACGGCAACTACCTGAGTCCCGTGCAGACGGGGCGCGGCAAGCGCATCACCGATGAAATCCGCATGGAATATGACCAGGCGGTGGCAATGGAGCAGCAGCTGCGCCAGACCCGCAACGCCGAGGTCACGCGTACCACCATCACCTCGGTGACGCTGTACCTGGTGTTCGTGCTGGTGGTCAGCGGGATCCTCGCCTACATCGGCCGCCGGGATCTGCTCAATCTGTCAGAGACTTACAGCGAGAACATCCGGCAACAGGAACTCAACGCCGAACGCCTGCAGAAAGCGGCATGGCTGCGCAATGGCCAGACCGAACTGGCCGCTCAGGTGCTGGGTCAGCTGACGCTGAACATGCTGGGCCGCAACGCGCTGCAGTTCATCGCGCAGTATCTGGGTGCGGCAGTCGCTGCGCTCTATGTGCGCCAGGAACACGGCAACCTGGTGCGCATCGCGTCCTACGGTTTTTCCCGCGAGCAGGAACAGCGTGACCAGACGCTGTTCAGCGACGAGGGCATCGTCGGCCAGGCCGCGCAGCAGGACCGCATCATCACGCTGGACGAAGTACCCGGCGATTATTTCAAAGTGGCGTCCGGTCTTGGCGACGGTTCGCCGCGCAGCATCGTGGTCGCGCCGACCAGCAATGACGATCAGGTCAATGGCGTGATCGAACTGGGTTTCCTGCGGCCGCTCAGCGAGCGCGATCTGGAATTCCTCGAACTGATCGGCGACAACGTCGGCACCTCTATCGAGGCTGCGCGCTATCGCCAGCGCCTGCAGGAAGTGCTCACCGAAACCCAGCAGCTCAACGAAGAACTGCAAGTGCAGCAGGAAGAACTGCGCACCGCCAACGAAGAGCTCGAAGAGCAGTCGCGGATTCTCAAGGAATCCCAGGTCAATCTGGAAACCCAGCAGGCCGAGCTTGAACAGACCAACGAGCAACTGGCCGAGCAGAGCCAGGCGCTGGCCGACCAGCGCGACGCACTGGATCGCAATAACGAAGAGCTGAACCTTGCGCAGATCGAGCTGCAGGCGCGGGCTGACGAGCTGCAACGCTCCAGCCGCTACAAGTCCGAGTTCCTCGCCAACATGTCCCACGAGCTACGCACGCCGCTCAACAGCTCGCTGATCCTGGCCAAGCTGCTGGCCGAGAACCCGGCGCAGAACCTGACCGCTGAACAGGTCAAGTTCGCCGAATCGATCTATTCGGCCGGTAACGACTTGCTGAACCTGATCAACGACATCCTGGACATCTCCAAGGTCGAAGCCGGGAAGCTCGAAGTGCGTCCGGAAACCAGCAGCGTGTCGCGCCTGGTCGAGGGGCTGCGCAACATGTTCCAGCCGTTGGCTGCGGAGAAGAATCTGCAATTTGGCGTCGAGCTGCAGGCAGGCGCGCCGACCATGCTGCACACCGACCGCCAGCGACTGGAGCAGATCCTCAAGAACCTGCTGTCCAACGCCATCAAGTTCACCGAAACCGGGTCGGTCAGCATGGTCGTTTCGCGTCAGCCCGGCGAAGGCATTGCCTTCTCGGTGCGTGACTCGGGCATCGGGATCGCCGAGGAACATCAGCAAAGCATTTTCGAGGCGTTCCGCCAGGCCGACGGCACCACCAACCGTCGCTACGGCGGCACCGGCCTGGGCCTGTCCATCTCCCGCGATCTGGCAGCATTGCTGGGCGGCTCCATCAGCGTCACCAGCGCGCCTGGGCAGGGCAGTATCTTCACGCTGGTGTTGCCGGAGCGTTACACCGAGCGCGATGAACAGAGCCCGGGCGACGACGTGATCCAGCCGCTGACTGCGCAGGTCGTCCCAGCCTTCGCTCCGCCTGCACCTGTTGCGCCACAACCGGCACCCGTGGCTCAGCCGATGAGTGCATCAGTGCCCGCATTCGCCGATGACCGCGACAGTCTGGTCGATAGCAAGCGCTGCATTCTGGTCATCGAGGACGATGTGCCGTTCGCGCAAATCCTCTTCGATCTGGCCCATGAGCTGGGTTACCAGTGCCTGGTGGCGCACGCGGCGGACGAAGGTTTCAACCTCGCGGCGCAGTACACGCCGGACGCGATCCTGCTCGATATGCGACTGCCCGATCACTCCGGCCTGACCGTGCTGCAGCGCCTCAAGGAGCTGGCGGTGACCCGGCACATTCCGGTGCACGTGATTTCCGTCGAGGATCGTCAGGAAGCGGCCATGCACATGGGCGCCATCGGTTATGCCGTGAAGCCTGCCACCCGCGAAGAACTCAAGGACGTGTTCGCCCGTCTCGAAGCCAAGCTGACCCAGAAGGTCAAACGCATCCTGCTGGTCGAGGACGATGCCCTGCAGCGCGACAGCATCGCGCGGCTGATCGGCGACGACGACGTCGAGATCACCGCGGTCGGGCTGGCGCAGGAAGGTCTTGATCTGCTGCGTGACCACATTTACGACTGCATGATCATCGACCTCAAGCTGCCGGACATGCATGGCGACGAACTGCTCAAGCGCATGTCGACTGAAGACATCTGCTCGTTCCCGCCGGTCATCGTCTACACCGGGCGCAACATGACCCGGGACGAAGAAGCCGAGCTGATGAAGTACTCGCGCTCGATCATCATCAAGGGTGCCCGCTCGCCTGAGCGTCTGCTCGATGAGGTGACGCTGTTCCTGCACAAGGTCGAGTCGCAGCTGTCGAACGAGCGGCAGAAGATGCTCAAGACTGCCCGCAGCCGCGACAAGGTGTTCGAGGCGCGCAAGATCCTGGTGGTGGACGACGACGTGCGTAACATCTTTGCCCTGACCAGCGCC
>JARDZH010000215.1 GCA_029240955.1 Pseudomonas sp.
ACGTAACCCCGGACCGGCGCGTCGAAGGTGCCGGTTGAGGCTAGACGTGAATGAGGAAGTTGCACGGCCCGTCAGCCCGCTTCGTCAGCAGGCCGGCTTCGGGTTCAGCGCAGAGGGATGGGGTTCGAAAGGCAAGCGGCAGCGGCTATACGCACGCGGACTGTCGGCTCAGGAGAGTGATCAAGGCTGCCACGGTCTGTTGCAGGTCACGCGAGTTATCCAGCATCAGAACCGACGGGTTGCTCGATAGCAGATCACCGGCAAAGCGCGCGTTGCGGTCCAGCCGTGCCTCTACTTCAGTCAGGGACTCACGACCGCGAGCCAGCAGGCGCTGGCGCAAGACGTCGTGATCCACGGTCAACAATATTGCCAGGAGGTTCGGATACCGGAGCTGCGCCTGGGGCAAATGGGCCCGTGAGCCGTTGATCAACACGTCATGACCATCGGCCAGCCACTGATCGATCTCGACCGGAATGCCGTAGTGCAGCCCGTTGGCTTGCCAGCTCAACGCAAAAGCACCCTGCTCGCGCATCGTTTCGAACTGTTCGACACTGACGGCCTGCGCCGCTTCGCCCACCGCTTCAGCCGAGCGGGTAATGACCCGCCGGACGATGCGGCAACCGCGCTGGCTCAACGTTTCCCGAGCCGCGTCCAGCAGGCTGTCCTTGCCTGAGCCGGACGGCCCGATGAGATAGATCAACCTGCCCACCATCAACATTCCCCCTTGCCGCAGCCATTGAAGCTGCGCGGGATGATAGTCGCCGCAGCAGATATCCTGTAGTCCTTCTTTTGTCGCAACTGCCGCTTACGATAAGCGGCAGAGACAAACGAGCGGGATCAGATCCGGAAACTGCCCACCAGTTGCTGCAGTCGCGCGGCCTGCTCTTCCAGAGAGTTACAGGCTTGCAGGGTCTGACGCAGGTTGTCGACACCCTGCTGGTTGAGCGTGTTGATCTGGTTGATGTCGACGTTGATCGACTCGACCACCGAAGTCTGTTCTTCGGTCGCGGCCGCCACCGACTGGTTCATGTCATTGATCTCGTCGATACGACGAGTCACGCTGCCCAGGCGCTCGCCGGCGCGGTTGGCGATGCTCACGCTGTCCTCACTCTGGCGCTGGCTTTCGGTCATGTTGCCGACCGCCTCTTTGGCACCGACCTGCAGCTCTTCGATCATGGTCTGCACCTGACGCGCGGAGTCCTGCGTCCGGTGCGCCAGATTGCGCACTTCATCGGCCACCACCGCAAAGCCGCGGCCCGCTTCACCGGCGCGCGCGGCTTCGATGGCAGCGTTGAGCGCCAGCAGGTTGGTCTGCTGCGAGATGCTGGTGATCACTTCCAGGATCTGCCCGATGTTGGCGGTCTTGTCGTTCAGGGTCTCGATGTTCACGCACGAGTCGCTGATTTTGCCTGACAGCTGATTCATCGCGGCAATGGTCTGCTGCACCACGCTCTGCCCTTCGCCCGCCAACTGGCTGGCGTCGCTGGACTGCTGCGAAGTGCGCGCGGCGTTCTGGGCGATCTCCTGGGCTGCGGCGCCCAGCTGATTGATCGCGGCTGCGACGCTTTCGGTGCGGTAGGACTGCTGATCGGAATTGCTCATCGACGAGTTGGAAACCCGCACGACCTGAGTCGCGACTTCGCCCAGCTGGCTTGCGGTGCTCGCCACTTCGCGAATCGACGCATGGATACGCTCGACGAAGTGGTTGAAGGACTGCGCCAACGCGCCGAATTCGTTCTGCGAGGTGATCGCCAGACGTTTGGTCAGGTCGCCCTCGCCGTCTGCGATGTCGCGCATCGCACGGCCCATCTGGTGCAGCGGCTGCATCAGCACGCGGATCAGCAGACCCAGCAGCAGAATGATGCCGAGCACGACCACGACCATGGCGGTAATAGCCGAGGTGCGGAATTCGCTCAGCATGGCGTAGGCCGCTTCCTGCTCAAGGACCAGACCGACGTACCAGTTGGCAGACGAAACGCCCTGAACCGGTGTGAAAGAAATGATCTCGGCCTTGTCGCCCGATTCTATTTCGGTCACGCCTGCGGTGATGCGCGGGGTGTTCTGCGGATAGGCTTCACTGATGTTCTTGAGCACCAGCTTGCTGTCCGGGTGCACGAGAATCTTGCCCTCGGCGCT
Source organism: Pseudomonas sp. (assembly GCA_029240955.1). The sequence continues at coordinate 2,137 of JARDZH010000215.1, forward strand.
GACGATGAACGCGTAACCGTGACCATTGAAGTTGAGCGAGTTGATGGTCTTGCTGATGCTGTCCAGCGAGATATCGGCACCCGCGACACCCGCCAGTTGGCCCTGAATCTTGACCGGGGTGGCAAGCGTCACGACCAGCTTGCCGGACGACGCTGCGATATACGGTTCGGTGACGATCGTGCCCGGCGCATTCTGCGCAGCCTTGTACCAGCCGCGTGACCGTGGATCGTAGTCCGCCGCCCGATTGCCCGCCGGAATCGAGAACATTGCCCCGCCGGTGCTGCCGAAATAACTGAGCTGGAAGTTGTCGGTGTATGCCGACAGACCGATTGCCCGCTGCAGTTGCGGCGTCTCGAAACCATCGACCGCAATCTGCTGCGCCATTGACTGCAGCAACTGAATGCGGCTCTCGAGCCATGTCTGGATATTCTGCGTGGTCAGACTGCCCAACTGCTGCAATTCGGACCGCACATTGGTCTTCAAGGATTCCCGCTGTCGGTAATCGTTGACGACGATGAATCCACTGAACGCGACGACCACGATCAACGCAGCCGCCAGAAGAATTTTCTTGCTGAAACCCAAACTTCTCATCATCTCGAGCACGTCCACGGCGATAGCTAATAACGGTGATCCGAGGTGACCACCCAACTTCAGGTTGTGCCGTTGTTACGCAACACCCGGCGAGCGGACACAGCAATGCCGGCTCTGCAGCACAGACTCCCAGCCCGCGCCGTAGAACATGGCATGTTGATATCACTCGCTCAAGTAATTTTCATGACACTGCATGGACCTGGCATTGCCTGTATCGGCAGGCCGTTGCAAGACTTGCGTCACAAAGTACCGCGACTGTAGACGCAAAGATTGGGGCCGCTGCGCTGCCCATCGCGGGCAAGCGCGCTCCTACAGCCATGCGCGAACGGTTTAGGAATCAGCTCGCTGTGAGGCTATCCGACGAGAGGCTGGTAAATCCGACATTTCTGCATCGCCTGACACGCCTTCTTCGCGGCTGAAGCCACTCCTACGAGCTGCGCGCAGGTTAGGTAAAACGCGGACATTGTGGGAGGGAGCGTAGCTCGCGACAAACGATGACGCGGTCAGCCTGCAAGACCACGTCATCGACATCGCGGACAAGGCGGAACGCCTTCCGGGCGCTCCTGCCTTTCAGGACTGTTACTTCGCCTGCAATGCCGTCACCAGCGCTTTGTTGAAACCAGCCGGATCTTCCATTTGCGGCGCGTGGCCCATGCCTTTGAACTCCACCAGCTGCGCGCCCGGAATCATCTGGGTGACCTGCTTGCCCAACACCGGGTATTTGCCAATGCGGGCCTTGACCTCCGGCGATGCGATGTCGCTGCCGATCGCCGTGGTGTCAGCATCGCCAATCATCAATACGGTCGGCACCTGCAGTTTCGGGAATTCATAGAACACCGGTTGGGTGAAAATCATGTCGTAGATCAGCGCCGAGTTCCAGGCGACGATCTGCTTGCCCGGCCCATTGCTCAGGCCCGCCAGCATGTCGACCCACTTGTCGTACTCCGGCTTCCAGCGGCCGTCGTAATACGTCTTCTGCTCGTACTGACGAATGCCCTCGGCGGTCACTTTCAGCTCGCGCTCGTACCACTGATCCACCGTGCGGTAAGGCACGCCGAGCGCTTTCCAGTCTTCCAGCCCGATAGGGTTCACCATGACCAGCTTCTCGGTCTGAGCCGGGTACATCAGCGCAAATCGCGTGGCGAGCATGCCGCCGGTGGAATGGCCGACAACCGAGACTTTCTCGACGCCCAGCTTCTGCAGCAGCGTGTGGGTATTGGTCGCCAGCTGGTGGAAGCTGTACTGGTAGTGAGCGGGTTTGGTGGAGGTGCAGAAGCCGATCTGATCCGGCACCACGACGCGGTAACCGGCGGCGGCCAGCCCCTTGATGGTGTCTTCCCAGGTGGCGGCGCAAAAGTTCTTGCCGTGCAGCAGCACTGCGGTGCGGCCATTGGCTTTACCGGTGGGCGCCACGTCCATGTAGCCCATTTCCAGGCTCTGACCCTGCGACTGGAAAGCGAACGTGTTCAGCGTGTGGGGATAGGTGAACCCCTCCAGCTGCTGGCCGTAAGTCGGGGTTTCGGCCAGCGCCACGCCGGGCAGCGTCAGGGACATCAACAGACCGGCAATCTTTGCAACCCGCATGCGGGCACCTCCTGTTCGTTTGGGTTGGAAAAGCGCGAGCCAGACGGCAGCGCGCAAGCCTGCAAGTAGACATTATTTCCCACATGCGATTCGCCTGTTTCCTACAAGTATTCACCTGAATAAACGTAAGAAGACATTACGCCAGGTGCCCTGAGCCCGATCCGCCGTGAAGGCAAAACGCTGGACGCCCGGTCCTGCGCTTCCTAGACTTGGCCCGTCCAGCTGAGGACAGGGCGATGTATCCGTGCCAGGGAAATAACAATGAATCGAAACGAATTGCGCAAGGCGGACATCAACCTGATGGTGGTCTTCGAGACCCTGATGCAAGAGCGTAACGTCACCCGCACTGCGGAAAAGCTGTTTCTCGGACAACCCACCATCAGCGCCGCGCTGAACCGGCTGCGCAATCTGCTCAACGACCCGCTGTTCATTCGCGTCGGCCACCGCATGGAGCCTACTGCGCGCGCTCATGAAATCCTCAAGCATCTGACGCCTGCGCTGGACGCCATGTCCGCTGCGCTAAGCCTGAGTACCGACTTCGATCCCTCGGTCAGCAAGATGACCTTTCGTATCGGTTTATCCGACGATGTGGAATTCGGTCTGCTGCCGGCCATGCTTCACGCCATCCGCAAGGAAGCGCCCGGCGTGGTGATCGTGGTCAAGCATGTCGACTACCTGAATATCTCCGAAGTGCTGATGTCGGGCGATATCACGGTGGGCGTCTGCCTGACCCGCGACTTGCCGGCCAATGCCAAACGCAAGCTGCTGCGTAACGTGAAGCCTCGGGTAGTGCGTGCCGACAAACCCGTCGCGCCCATGAC
>JARDZH010000216.1 GCA_029240955.1 Pseudomonas sp.
CTGGAGCTTCGTGCCGGAAATAACGCTTCCGATCTTCAATGGGGGAAGTCTGAAGGCCGGCCTGGACAGTGCGAAGGTTGAAAAAGATATCAACGTAGCTCGTTACGAAAAGGCTATCCAGACGGCTTTCCGGGAAGTAAGTGACGGGCTGGCAGCGGTCCATACATACCGCCAGCAAATTGAAGCGCAGCAAGGGCTGGTGGAAGCAAGCTCCGGCTATTACCACCTTGCCGAAAGCCGTTATAGGACGGGTGTCGACAGCTCACTTACTTTGCTGGATGCCCAGCGCACCCTTTTCTCCGCACAGCAGGCTTTGGTCAGCGATCAATTGGCCGCACACATTGCGGCCGTCGATCTCTATAAGGCTCTGGGAGGAGGGTGGCAGCAGCTGCCAGGAAGTTAAAGGAATCCGGGCCCGAAGGTAGATTCAGACGCGCGACTCGTGATGTTCCAATCCCTGTGAAGTTAGAAATCAGGGATGTTCGGAACGCTCAGTATTGTCAGTTTGTTAGATGGCAGGGCGGTCTTCGCCCTGTCATAACGGTGACGTATGCCTGCCTACAGCGTAAACCTGCAACCCGTGCGAGTAATGGCGCCTAGCGCTACTTGGTATGCAGTGGCCAAAGATCCTGGGGTGGTTAGTTCCTCGGGCCTCGCGGTAATTGCTCAGCGGGAAACACTTTCCTTATCGCAAGAGCGAACCGCGAAAAAGCTGTTACTTGAACATATCGACTGCGGCATACGCATTTCCGATGTGGCCAAAGCCTGCTGTTTATCCCGAAGCCACTTTTCTCGGGCTTTCAAGAATTGCACCGGCTCTTCACCGCGCGATTGGCTGACAACCATCAGATTAGCGCGCGCTAAATCATTGCTCGAGCATACGGATCTGCCGATTTCGACGATTAGCCTTGATTGCGGTTTTGCGGATCAGCCCCATTTTTCAAGAGCCTTTTCTAGGAAGTTCGGCGTGAGTCCCGGGCGTTGGCGGTTGAGAACTCGCGGCGATTGAGCACAGCTCTTGTTTCTCCTGATTTGCAAACATTTAACAGTGATGCGTGCTGCGCTAAACATACTTGCGTCCAGGTGGTATTCCGCATTGGCATTGAGACACCTAGCCTTGCGCTTGAATCTGACTATTCATGAGGCTCATCATGTCCGCCAATAACCAAGCCATTGTTATGACCAAGACCGCATCCCTCGTTAGCCATCCTGGCCTTTCGCGTGCGCTGGTCCTATTACTTGCGTTCTGCTGTGGGACCGTCGTTGCAAATTTGTATTACTCGCAGCCCCTCATTGAGCTTATCGCCCCCAGCATTGGTCTCTCGTTGGAGCATGCAAGCCTGATCGTATCGTTGACACAACTTGGCTATGCCATCGGCTTGCTGTTGCTGGTGCCCCTGGCCGATTTGTTTGAAAACAAAAAGCTGGTCATTGGCTTCACATTGGCAGCCGGATTCTTTCTGGCAGTGGCCGGGTTTGCTCAGTCGGTTTCAGTCTTTTTGCTGGCGTCCTTGTTTGTGGGTTTGATGTCTGTAGCGGTACAGATGTTGGTACCGATGGCAGCACACATGGCCCCAGAGAAAACACGCGGGCAAGTGGTAGGGAGCATCATGAGCGGGCTGTTGCTGGGCATTCTACTGTCCCGGCCAATTTCCAGTCTGGTGTCTGAATCATTGGGCTGGCGCGGCGTATTTCTGACTGCAGCGGCGCTGATGTTGCTGATAGCAGTTCTTGTCAAGGTTCTACTGCCCACCCGGACACCTGACCATCACGCTTCCTATGCGCAACTTATCAATTCAGTTTTTTTGCTGGCCAAGACTTATAGCGTTCTGCGTGAACGTTCAGTGTATCAAGGCCTGCTCTTCGCCAGCTTCAGTTGTTTCTGGACCATTGTGCCGGCTGAGCTGACCCGTCACTTCGGCTTCAGTCAGAGTGGGGTTGCGTTGTTCGCGCTGGTTGGGGCTGTGGGCGCAATCGCCGCTCCGATAGCAGGCCGGTTGGCAGACGCTGGACATACCAAGAGTGGAACCCTGACTGCGCTTGTCCTCGCTCCGTTCGCTCTCCTGATCAGTTTGCTGCCCGGCCTTGGATACGTAGGGCTGGTTGCAGCGGCGATATTGCTCGACTTCGCAGTCCAACTGAACATGGTACTGGGCCAACGGGAAGTTTATGAGCTTGAGCCGCAGAGCCGAGCCAGGCTCAACGCCGTGTACATGACCAGCATCTTTGTCGGTGGGACCTTGGGTTCTTTGGTTGCAAGCCCCGCGTATGAAGCATTCGGCTGGGTCGGTTCGGCGTCGTTGATGACGCTTTCTGCATGCGTCGCGTTGCTCCTGTTCGTTAAAAAGAGTCGAAACGGCATTAAACGATGATCGGGAGTACCGGTAACGAGTTTCTCGAACGGTCCAGTCATGCTTAAACGAGGCCACCCCGCCAGGGTGTTTTCGAACCAGGTTTTCGAGTGTTCTTCGCATGAGCTGGCATAGCCTGGTGCTGACAGCAAACAGGTTGTAGCAGTTGCGCCGTCGACTGCAAACAATGGTCATAGCCTGGCCAACTCAATTCGCGTTTATCGTCGAGTCGCTGATGCCCGACAGCGAGCGCGTCCTAACGAACCGCCAACCACCGCGCCGTCTAAGCCGGATCTGTCAGCGCCTGGTCGGGGCTTTCGGGCTCTTCATCCTGTGAAGGCTCTTCTCCGTATTCGTCGTAATCAGCCGGCGTGCGGCTGTCGTCGTTGGTCGAGGTTTTTTCGGTGCCCATGATGATGCTCCGTGATTGTGGCGGGTATGGATTAGGGAACGGCCGCGAGCGAACGTTCCCTCCAGTATCCCGTTCGGTCAGAGCTATGCCTGACTGACCGCCTGCGCGCCGTCCGGGCTCGACAACGTCGCCGGCTTCGGTGCGGGTTCCTTGAGCAGTGCGAAATAGGCCACCGCCGAGCAGGCCGCGACCACGGCGCTGATCACGAAAGCTGACGAGAACGAGCCGGTCTGCTGCACGCTGAAGCCGGTAAGAATCGGTGCGATGGAGCCTGCCAGATAGCCGCCGAAGTTCTGGATCGAACCAAAGGAGGCCACGCGTTCCGAGGGCACGATGGTGTTGACGATCATCCAGGCCGTGGCGCTCGAAATGTTGATGAAGAACATCGTCAGGCACAGCAGCACCACACACGCCACCACGTTGGTGGTGAAGGCCACGATCAGCGTAAACAGCGCGCCGCCCAGCAGCCCCATGATCACCATCAGTTTGCGGCTGGCCAGCACTTTCATGCCTCGCGCCACCAAGCGGTCGCAGGCCTTGCCCGCGACAACGGTGCCGATGGCGCCGAACAGGTAGGCCAGCGAAACCACCCAAGCGGTGCGGTACAGGTCCAGCCCGTGCTCACGCTCGAAATAGCCGGGCAACCAGGTGAGATTGAGCCAGATCATGTAGATCACACCCATGAAACCCAGAAACGCTCCCCAGGTATTGCGCTCCTTGAACAAGGCAGTCCAGCGCACCCGCGGCGCGGCCGCACGCGTGGCGGGCGCGGGCACGGGTTCGGCGCGTCCGGTCTGCGCCATGTACTGCGCCTTGCTCTTGTAGAACGCGAACCAGCAGGCGGCCAGTACCAGGCCGATGACGCCCGTGAGGATGAACATGCCGCGCCAGCCCAGGTGCACCATGAACAGGGTAAGCAGGGGCGGCGCGATGCAGGGGCCCAGGCAGGTCGACGACCAGACCCAGCCGGTCGCCGTGCCGCGCTCCTGGGTATCGAACCATTCCGACAACGCCTTGGCGGCGGAGGGGAATACCGGTGCCTCGCCAATGCCCAGCAGCACCCGCAACGCGACCAGTTGATGAAAACTGCTGAACAGGCCGAACGCGGCCTGCGCCAGCGACCACACGATCAGCGAGCCGCCCAGCGCCAGCTTGCTGCCCAGGCGGTCGATCAATGCGCCGAGCGGCAATTGCGAGAAGGCGTAGGCGATCGAAAAGGCCGACAGCATGACACCCATCTGCATGGGGCTGATGCCCAGGTCTTTCTGAATGGAAGTATTGGCGATGGACAGCGCACTGCGGTCCAGGTAATTGACGACACCGATCAGAAACAGAAACAGGATCGTCAGGTTTTTGTAGCTTTTTATTGTTCTCATGAGCGCCTCTTCGAGCGATGACGCCCGTCGTCAGTCGCGGGCGTCAGTCACTCTAGTCGGCAAGATCACAGGCGCCCAATGACAGCTTTCCATTGAACGATAACCATCGGTTATCGAGCGCTCTGCTGCGCGCTTTGCACGTCGGAGCCGCTGAGAAGCTCTTCGATCATCGCCTGGGCTGACCAGCCGGGGCTTTCGTCGCGCCGTGTGATGATGCCGTAGTCCGCCAGCACCAGCGGAAACGGCAATGCCAAGCGAGTCAGGCGTCCGGCCTGCACGTCTGGCCCGACCATCGACTCTGCGAGCATGGCCACCATGGGCGCGGTCTGCAGCAGCTGCAGGATGGTTCGCAGGGACAGGGTTTCTACGGTGTTCTCGGGTGTCTGCATGCCCGCCTCGGCAAAGGCACGTTCAAGCCGCATGCGCATGGGCGTTCCAGCGGGAGGCACGATCCACGGCCAGCTGCCAAGTTCGGCCAGCGGCAATTCTTGCGCGCCGGCCAGTGGGTGCTGGCTGCCGGTAACCAGACACAGGGGTTCAGGTGCCAGTGGCTGGAATTGGAACAGCTGGCGGTGGCGGTCGGAGGTGAACCGCGCCAGGACCAGATCCAGCTGTTTGTGTTCGAGCATATTCAGCAGATCGGTGCTGGTCCCCTCAAGCACGTCCAGCGTCAGCAGCGGCCAGCGCTGCTTGACTCCGACGATGGCTGCGGGCAACGCCACGGAAGTCGCGGCGTAGATGCTGCCGATCTTCAACAGGCCATGGCCGCCTTGTCGAAGGTGGTTGATCTGGCCCACGAAATGCCGCGAGTCGTTGAGTGCGATGCGCGCGTATCGCGCCACATGACTGCCCAGGTCAGTAGGCGACATGCTGCGCGGCAGCCGCTGGAACAAGGCGAAACCCAACTGGTTTTCGACTTCACGCAGCATTTTGCTGACGGCGGGCTGGCTGATGTTCATCTCCAGCGC
>JARDZH010000217.1 GCA_029240955.1 Pseudomonas sp.
ACCTCATACCAATTGCCGTCCGGCCCCCGGAAAGCATCACCCACACGACTGTTTGCGATGAAAGCAGTGCCGGTGCCGATCACGGCGCTGGAATTTTGGTCGACAGATACCGTTCCTGATTTGTACCAGGTCATGAGTGTTTCCTTATGGAATTAGACGGCGATTTTTGCGAAGACAGCCGGCAGGAAGAACGCGAACGGGTTAGAAGCCGCGACGGTCACCGCGTACAGCGTGGTGTTAGGAAAGTCCCACCAGCAATACAGATCGCGCGGGATAGCACTACCCGCCGTCATGGCCATGCCGAAATTGTTTAGCAGCATGTATTCGTTCTGCGGGAAGTTGAACGGCACGGAGTAATAGATCCGGGTCAGACCTTGGGGGGTCGTGTCGTACTTCACATAGTTCCAGTTCTGGAAGGCTCGAGTGAACGTCGCGTTGGGCGTGCCGGAATCAAAGAGTAATTTCCCCGCGCCATCCCATAGGCGCATGCCGTATTGCGCTACCGGCTGCGCGGCGAAAGCTGCAACAAAATAGCGGCCGTTGGGTTGGGCGGTGTTTACGTCATACGCTCGAACATAGAACCCGACCCAGTTGCCCGCTGAACCGATGAGTCGCATCCGGCACAGACCAGCCACACCGCCAACATTGTCAGGTCGCACGAACACCAAGGGCGGCTCCTGCGATGTCACCGGCCGACTGAAATAGGTCGTCGATCCAAGGCCGCCTTCTTCTGTCGGCGCGAAACGGCCTGTGGAAATGACCATCAGCCTGGCGAATTCCGAATCGATGACCACTGTATTGGTGTTGTTGGTGTATTGCAGTCCAAAAGCCATCAACCCCACCTCATTACGATCAAGCGCATGGTGCCAGACGATGTGAAGCTCGCGGCATAGGTGCGCGTGTGGTTATAAACCCGCACCAAGCCGTCGAGAACCTCCGTTTCAAACTGCATCTGAGAATCGGGATAGGCGCCGATCGGCACCACGATTGCCGTCCCGTTGCCCGGCGATATGCCGGGAACCGCGAAGTCCTGATTTCCTTTGATGGCTCCAAGCGGAAACGTGACCGGTGTCGAGAACAGCACCCGAATGGTGAACGAATTCTCATCGACCTGAAGCACGCCATCCGCGCCCCAAACCCTCATTCCATGAGCCATAATTCACCCCAGATATCCAAGACGGACACGCAGCACATTGTTGGCGTCGTAGACCGAGACGTTCAGTGAGTTGATCACCAGTCGACCCTGCCCAGGCACTATGCCGTTGATCTCCAGCGTTCCATCTTTGTTGAGGATCCATCCTTGAACGCCGGCGATGTAGTTGGTCGAGCTGATGTAGCTCCCGATCTTCGCGTTGGTGATCGTGCCGTCGGCGATGAACGCCGAATTCATGAACACTTGGCCGCCCTGTACAGCGAACGGTACCGAGATCGCGCCGCCGGCGATGGTGTTGACGATAGCGAAGCGATTAGCGGCCACCAAGAACTGGCTTTGGAAAACACCGTCGACGTTCTCAATTCCCAGGCCGATGCCCGCAGCCACATACTGACCATTCGCAGTGACGGACATCTTCACCGACCACATCGTTTTCAGATTGCCGTCTAGATCAGCAAAGGCCTCGGCGGTCTCCTGAATGGCAGATGTGTTGTCTCCCACCGTAGCGGTCAACTGCGTGATTTTTGTGGCCGTGGCCTCTTCGTTAGTGGCAACTGTTTGCTCCAGCTCGGTCAGGTTTGCAGCGTTTTCACCAACCTCAGCATCAAGCGTTGTTACTCGCTGGGTCAGCGCGCTGTTCTGCGAAACACGAACCTTCACTTCCTGTGCAAAGCTGGTCGTAGCATTCCAGCCACGCAGAGCATCTTGTGCGTCGCCCTCTCCGTTGTCATCGCGATAAGAAGCACGCAATGCCTGGAATGCCGTTGCCTGCGCCGTCACCACTCCGTCGAGCTCTGTGATGCCGGCCGTGTTGGTGGCGACCTGCTGAGCTAGGCCGTTTGCGGTTTGCACGGTCTGCCCGACGTCAAGCCAATAGTCCGGATTAGGCGGCGGTGTATCCACGGGCACCGCGCCCGTGGCTTGAAAGATCCGCTTGCCGACCACTACAAGGTCGTATTCCTCATATGTCGCTTCCGGGTCGTAACCCTTCAGCCCGTCAAGCGCATCGATCTGCGCTTGAAGCCCGGGAATCTTGTCGATCTCGTCGAGGATGTCTTGCCCCAACTCGGTACGGCCGATCTCTCCGGCGATCATTTCAAGAATCGCAGCAGCGTCAGAACTGGATTGCCCCTGCACACCGAGCCCGATCGGATACCACGGACCGATGTTGCCGATCTTGTCTACGATGCGCCCCCAGAAATAGAATGTCACACCAGCGCGCAGGCCGAGCATTGAGAAATCGCTTTGCGGATAGGCCAGGTCTGTCAGCTTGGTCGCAGCTTCCAGCTCAGTCGTCGGCCCGTACCAGATCTCCGTGCGCTGGCTATCCTCGGCCCCAGCAGGGAATCCCCACTTGAGGTAGATGCCGAACAGCAGCGGCGTGGCAGTCAGGAACGCCAGCGCCGGCGGCAGCCCTTGCTTACCGCTGAGGTTGGTCAGGATCGAGTTGCGCCACGGCGACGTGATGTCGAAGGCGCTCACTGCGCGGACGCGAGCCACGTAGGCCCCGGCATAGATGCCGACCACGTCCACGTTGGTCATGCCGGTGCGTTGTAGCTTGATCCAGTTGCCGCTGTCCTTGCGCCACTCCACGTCATAGCCGACGGCGCCATCCACGGCTAGCCAGCTGATGGTCATGGTGGCCACGGCCAGCCCCTGCACAACCGATGAAGTCGACGAAAGCGACACGCTCGCCGGCGCCGGCACAACGGTTATTGGAATCACGCTGATCGGGCGTTCTTCCAATCGTGCACCGGTGTCGATGAAAGCGAACTTGCTCGGTTCGAACTGGAGCGCGCTGATTTCGTAGTCGCCCTCGGTGGTGCGCTTGGTGCGCAGCACGCGATACAGTGGGATTGCCAGATCGTCCGCGTCGAGCGCCCATTGCAACTGCGCCACCGGAGACTCGCTGTAGGCTACCGTGACTGTCACCGCGCGCCCGTTCACGCTCTGCACTGTGCGACCTTCGGCGCGGCCGCCGGGGAGGTTGATGATCAGCCGGTCGCCGGCCTTGGCCTGGGTGTCGCGATCGAGGGTAATCACCCGCCCCGCCACCGCCGAGATCCGTCCGCCCACTTCCCGGCCAGCCAGCAGCGAATCCGCCACCGGGATGATATGGCCCGGCAACGGGATCACGCCTTCCATGCCGGTCTTGAACGAGACGGTGCGGTCTTGGTTGTTGCTGAGGATCGCCCACTTGCCACGGCGCTGGGCCTCGGAAGCACGGGTGCAGCCAATGGCGCTCAGCTCAGTCGGCCGGTCGCCATAGCGGCGTTGCAGATCCAGGTCAGCGAACGGAATGACGTCGGTGTCGTAGTTGTTCGCCGGGTTGTCGTAGCTGACCAGCGCCCGGGTGTAACGGGTCTTCGCAGATGCACTGCCATAGGAGAACTTGCCGTCGATCACGTTCGACCGAGTGAACACATAGTCGAAGTCCTGCGCGCGCGGCATGTCCGCCTGCATCACCAGCTGGCCCTGCGCCCAGTACGTCATGCCCCGGTAGATCGCCGAGATATCGCGCAGCAACGACCAGGCATCAGCCTTGCCCTGCAGGTTCATGTCGCAGAGGAAGCGCGGTTCCTGCCCGCCCAGTCCGTCCGGCACCATCTGGTCGCAATACTGGGCAATGCGGTACAGCTCCCACTTATCGACCATGAACGGCTTGATGCGCTTGCCAAGGCCGAAGCGGTCTTCGGTGCAGATGCCGTAGGTGATCCACGCCGGGTTATTGGTCCATGCCGATTTCATCGAGCCATCCCACGTCCCCGTGTAGGTGCGCGCGATTGGGTCGTAATTGCTCGGCACCATCCAGCGCCGGGCCTTGCACTTCACGGTGACGGCCGGGATGTTGGTGAACTGCTCGGCGTCGAATTCTATGTAGAGCAGCGCGGTGTTCGGGTAGCGCAGTTTGGCGTCGATGACTTCGGTGTAACCGGCAATCCGCATGATGTCGGCAACTTTGTTGCTGTTCTGGTTCGGGGTCAGACGGCGTACCCGGATCTGCCAGCCCGTAGTGGCGTCAGGCAGATCGATGCGGCGCGATCGCTCATAGCGCGTGGTGGTCTTGCCGTCGACGGCGTCCACCAGCACCTGTTGATAGGCGCCGCCATCGGTGGCGACATCGATCGCGTATTCGATGCGGTAGCCACCAACGCCATTTTCGTCTGATCGCTGTAGACCTGGCCATGCGAAGCGCATACGCACTGCGGAAAGCTGGGTATTGGTGATCGAGCGAACCCACGGTGATTCGCTGCGCAGCTCGATGTCCAGCGAGGTTTCGTTCTCTACCGATGGGATGCCAGGAATGTACGTCTGATCCACCGACCCCGGGCGCCAGTCCCACTTCACGTTCGGGAAGTTGTAGTTGCCGCTGGCATCGCGGATCGGCGTGTTGTCCAGGTAGATGTCGTAATCGGTCGGGACGCTGTCGAACTCACCCTCGCCCACGGCGATCAGGAGCTTGGCCAGGTTGGTCGAGCGCAGGCTGTCGCTGGCTTCGGTCGGCGACTTCGGCTTGCTGCTACCGCCCTTCTCGCCGTGGATGTCGATCTTTGCTGGTGCGCCCATGCTTTCCTCCAGGCATTAAAAAACCGCCTCTTGAGCGGCTTAATGGCATTTCTGTAAAAGTCGTGATGATAGAATTCGCATGCTGAGCCCTCCTACGATGAGGCGCTCGACTCAGTCATCAAGGAAATAAGTGCTGATGAAAAAAGCTCCAACTTGGCTACGAACAATCCTTTCGCTTCCGGTGTACGCAATTTCAGCCGTGTTGTGGATTTTCACTGCATACACAATCATCACCTCTTCGGTAAAAATGCTCTCCAGATATGTAACGCCCCAACAGATTGGTCAGGGATTTGCCGAATTGATTTTCGCTCTAGTGTTTGCCGCAGTTGGTAGCGGATTATGGATGCTTGCCAGGTGCATTCGGACCT
>JARDZH010000218.1 GCA_029240955.1 Pseudomonas sp.
GTACGAATGTCGGCTTCGGTGTAGTGCTGCTCGACGACGTAACCGCCCTGCTCCGCTTCGTAGACATCCTGCAGCACCTGAGCCACCGCCAGCACCTGAGTGCGGGCCGAATACGCCAGGCTCGACAGACGGCCGATCACGCGCTGCACCAGAGGATCATCCTTGGGGCTGGATTGCCCTGGAATGCCGAAGCCACGGGTGCGTGCTTTCACGAAGGCCGTGGCGTCACGCAGCACGGCGTCCGCGATGCCAGTCAGGGTGGCGAGATGAAACAGCTGGTAGAACGCCGAGAGATAGGACTCGTTGCGCAACTCGTCGCTTTTGAAGCGCCGTACGATGTGTTCATCCGGAACATGAACATCCTTGAAGCGGGTGGTGCCGCTGCCTGTCAGACGCTGGCCGAAACCGTCCCAGTCGTCTTCGACCGTGACACCCGGCGCGTCGGTCGGCACCGTGACGCTGACAAAATCGTCGCCGTCCAGCGCCACCGCCGCGATCCAGTCTGCGTACAACGTGCCGGTGCAGTAGTACTTCTCGCCGTTGAGCAACCACCCCGCTGCATTGTTGCCGGGCTCGACGGCCGTCAGTGCTACAGAATTGCGCGTGGTGTCGGTGCGCTCGGCCATGGCCGCTCCCCAGAGCTGGCCGTCGGCGACTTTTGCCAGCCAGTAGTTCTGGGAGGCTGCATCGCGGCTCGACAACCGGCCTTCGACAAAGCCGAAATGCGCACGCACGATCTGCGGCAGGTTGGAATCGGCCTCGCCCAGCCTGATCAACAGACCGAACAGCTGCGGCAGGCTGATGCCCAGGCCGCCGTGCGTGACCGGGACCCGTAACGCACCGAAACCGGCCTCGCGCAGCCACTGCACCGGCTCGTAAGCCAGCTCACGATTGTGCTCGCGAGCGAGCGCTGTGTCGGCGATACGCGCGATGACATCGGCAAACCGCAATTCGAGGTCTTCGGCCTTCAGGTCAAGAGAGATGGCAGTGTTCATAGAAGCTCCTTTGCTTGATTCAGGCGCAGTGATGGGCAGTCATTCGTGGGCCGACCGGGGATCGATCCAGCGGTTGGTGAGGTCGACGGCCAGATTGACCAACACGTAAATGGCGGCGGCCAGCAAGGTCACCCCGAGTACCATCGGCACGTCCTTGTTGGTGGTGGCGTCGAGCATCAGGCGCCCGATGCCCTGCCGGGCGAACAGCAGCTCGATCACCACCGCGCCACCCAAGAGGCTTGCGAAGATGAACCCGGCGAGCGTCACCAGCGGCACCAGCGCGTGGCGCAAGGCATGACGCAGACGAACGGCCGTCTCCGACAGTCCCCGCGCCCGGGCCATGGCAATGAACGGTTGTTCGAGCGTGTCTTCGAGCGACTGACGCAGCAGCTGGGTGAGCACAGCGGCCACCGGCAGCGCCAGCGCAATCGAAGGCAGGATCAGCGAGCGCCAGCCCACCGAGCCGGAAGGCGGCAGCCAGTGCCAGTGAAACGAGAACACCAGCAACAGCAGAATCCCGATGACGAAAGACGGCGCCGACGAGAGCACCAGCTCGGTGCCCGAGGCCACTGAGCGGACCCAGCGCGAACGCTTGGCGGTCCAGATGGCGCAGACCAGCGCGAGGACCACGGCCAGCAGCGCGGCAGTGAACGACAACTGAAGGGTCGCGCCGATCTGTTCCGAGATCGCCTGCGCCACCGGAATCCGCAATCGATAGGATTCACCCAGATCGCCCTGAAGCAGCCGCGCAAGGTAGTTGCCGTACTGCACGATCAGCGGCTGATCCAGCCCGTATTCAACGCGCACCTGAGCCAGAAGTTCGGGCGTCGGCAGCGCTTCGGGTCCACCGAGAATGGCCAGTGCCGTGTCGCCGCCACTGAAATTGACCGCGAGAAAGGTCAGGGTCGCCGCGCCCCACAGCACGCCAAGGCCGGCCAGCAGACGCAGAGCGATACGCTTGAAAAGGCTCATGGCTTTTCCCCGTCCAGCCAGATGCTGGTGAAAAACGGCACGTTGTGCGAGGTATCGAAGATCACGCCCTTGACCTGTTTTGAGTAGGCCGTCAGCACCTGACTTTCCACGGAGGGCACAGCCGGCACGGTTTCGGTCAGGCGTTTCTGCGCCTGGGCGTAAAGCGCTTGCAGCTCGATCGGGTCGCGGGATCGTCGGGCGGCGCTGAGAACGCGGTCGAGCTCTGCGTCGCGGAACTTGCCGGCGTTCTGACCGATCAGGGTTGGCGTGCTGATGGACTGGCTGTGATAGAGCACGAAAAGCCCGTCCGGCGTGTTGGTGTGCCAATAGCCGGCGGCCAGGGCCTGAAACTTCCCGGCGTAGCGACGCTCAGTGATACGGGTCAGCGGCAGCACTTCGATGGGCATCTCCATGCCGACTTTCTTGAGATCCGCTTGAATGGCGACCGAAACACTGGCCGGGAACGCCGGATTGTCATACGTCAGCAAGGTCGCCTTGAGTCGCTGCCCGTCCCGGGTCCGGTAGCCCTGTGCGTCGCGGCCGGTCCAGCCCGCCTGATCGAGCAACGCGTTGGCAGCGTTGAAGTCATAAGCCAGAGCGTCGTTGTTCGGCCGGTAGAACTGCGTATTGGCGGCGAGGAAATCGGCCTTGCTGATCAACTCACCGAATCCTGAAATCCACGCCAGCCCATCACGGTCGATGGCTTTGGCAACGGCTTGGCGCACCCGCACGTCGTCGAACGGCGGCTGCTCGACGTTGAAGGTCATGCTGCGGCTGGGATTGCCCTTGCGAATGCGGCTGCGCATGACCAGGTTCGGATTGGCCCGAATGGCTGCGGCGTTCTGCGCCGGCGCGTCCAGCGCAAAGTCGGACTGCCCGGACTCCAGCGCCGTGAAGCGGATCATGGCTTCGGGCACGTAGCTCAGCTCGATGCGATCCAGATAGGCTTCGCCGCTATGGCGCGTGACCGGCGGCGCCCACCGATAGCCCGTGCGCCGGGAAAACACTGCGCCTTGATCGCGGGTATAGCTTTGCAGCACGAAAGGTCCGCTGCCGATCGGACGCTGGGCGATGGTCTTTGGCGCCTCGCGAATCTGCCGGGGCGAGATCATCCCGAGCCACGATTGGGCGAGCACATCCAGAAAAGGCGTGTACGGCTCACGCAGGCGGGCTTCGAAGGTGAACTCATCAATGACCTTCCCGCCCAGGTACGGCGCGATGTAGGCCGCTGCCAACGGCGACTTGGTCGCCGGATCACGCATGTGTTCGAGGTTGGTCTGCAGTGCGGCGGCGTTGAATGTCTCACCGTCGCTGAACGTCACGTCGTCGCGCAGATGAAAAGTGTAGGTTTTGCCGTCCTCCGAGATGTCCCAGGACTTGGCCAGCCACGGGCTGATGTTCCCCTCTTCGTCCTGATAGACGAGGCAGTCGAACAGGATTCGCCCCATCCACTGCATGTTGCCGTGGGAAAGTGCGTGAATGTCGAAGCTGCCGGCATCGGAAGCCGCCGACACCCGCAACGTACCGCCATTGCGGCCGGGTGACGACTCATGAAAATCAGCAGCCGAATAACGGATCACGCCATTAGTGACCGTTCCATCCGCGTGCTTGCCCCCCGGCTCAGGTGTTATCGCAGGCGAACAGGCGCCGACCGCAAGGCAGGCCACAACAACGGATATAAGTTTGAAGGGAACGGCCAAGAAAGCTTCCTTACAAGAGTCCGGACAAATACAACGTCACAACTGCACACTTGAGAGGCTATGCAGCGAGCATGCCATTTGCCGCCAACTACCCACATACCCATTCCATCTAAACGGTGTCATAAACCGCATATTGCAGGGTTGGCCTGGACACAAGCCGTAAAACCGGGCTGTCTCAGGCCCACACGCCTGGCCGCAAGCCTGCCCACCGCGCAGGCACAGCTATTCCAGACGCTTCTATGGTTATTCCGCGGATCGACTTCCGCCTGCTGATGCGCGTACAGACTGTTCAACACGTGTTTGTTTTCGCACAGCTCAGGAAAAAACGGCAAGTGTTGGAATCCGGTCAGCGTTTCAAAAACAAAGCAAGCAACAAACGCTCTCTCGAAAAGTTCAACTAACCGCTGAATGCCGGCAAACGCTTATTGGCACAGAAACTGCTCTAGTCAAAGCAGGCATGACTATACGAATAGAAAGCTGGTCACTCTTTATCTATTCTCGAAGGAAGATGGAATGCAGTCAGTTTTTTCGGACAAGTTACTCAAGCTGCCAGTCGCGATAAGACGCGCCACCTGGATGACCACTGTAGGTCTGGGGTCTGCGTTGCTGTGTTCCGGCGCCGTTCGCGCTGAGGACGCTGCGCAGTCGCCCGATGCAGTACAAACCAGCGCGCCGCAGCTTAAAACCGTGACCGTGCAGGCGCAGAAGATCACGCCTGTGGAAGCGGCGAAGAGCCAGTTGAGCGAAATACCGGGCGGTACCAGCGTGGTCGACAGCGAGCAGGTCGCCAAAGGACGCACTGCGACGCTCCAGGACACGCTGGCCTATCAGCCAGGCGTGTTCGTGCAGTCCACTGGTGGTAATGACGCCGCGAAGATCTCCATCCGGGATTCGGGTGCCAACACGTCGCCGGGTTATTTCCGCGAAGGCATCAAGTTTCTGTTCGACGGCCTGCCGATTACCGGCCCCGGCGGCACACCTTACGAGTTTCTCAACGGCTCGGGCGTGAACTACACCGAGATCCTGCGCGGCGCCAACGCCTTTCAGTACGGCGCGCTGAGCCTCGGCGGCGCCATCAACTTCGTCAACCACACCGGCTACACCGCGCCCGGCCTGCGGCTGCGGGCAGAGGCCGGCAGTTACGGGTACAACAAACAGAGCCTGAGCGTGGGCGGGGTCGAAGGCGACTTCGACTACTACCTCAACGCTGACAATTACCGCAGCGACGGCTATCGCGATTACAGCCTCTCGAAAAGCCAGGGCGTGGTCGCCAATGTTGGCTACCGGTTCAGCCCCAAGCTTGAAACGCGGCTGATGCTGCGCTACCGCGACGAGTATCACAACGACCCAAGCGCCACCACGCTCGACGCCGTCAAGCACCGTACGCGTGACGCGAGCGCGACTGCAGAAAGCAGCGGTGC
>JARDZH010000219.1 GCA_029240955.1 Pseudomonas sp.
CAACCGTTGGTGAACACGATCTTTTCTTTGTGGGCGCGAGCATCTTCTACTGCCAGTTGCAGTTGCTCCAACCCCAGTACGCCGCGCTCGGAGCCTTCTTCGCGCTGGATGGCGCGACGCAATTCGGGGGCGCTGATGGCGGCAGTCCCCAGCTTGCCGACCACGATGCCGGCCGCAAGGTTTGCAAGGCCTACCGCGTGTGGCAAGTCTTCGCCGGCTGCGATGGCGGCAGCCAGGGTGGAAATGACGGTGTCGCCTGCGCCGGTCACGTCGAACACTTCACGAGCGCGGGCCGGCAGGTGCAGGGCGTTCTGGTCCGGACGCAGGAGAGTCATGCCGTGCTCACCGCGGGTGACCAGCAGCGCGCCCAGCTCCAGCTCTTCCATCAACTGAGCGCCCTTGGTCACAAGCTCCGCCTCATCAGCGCAATGGCCGACGATGGCTTCAAACTCGCTCAGGTTCGGCGTGATGATGGTGGCGCCGCGGTAGATAGCGAAGTCCTTGCCCTTGGGGTCGGCCAGCACTGGAATGCCGCGCGCGCGGGCAGCCTGAATCAGGATCTGATGGTTTTTCAGTGCGCCTTTGCCGTAATCGGAAAGAACAAGCACCTTCACGCCGTCGAGCAGGTTGTGAACTTCTGAGCCCAGTGCCAGCGCGTCAGTGGTGAACGGCTCTTCGAAGTCGATCCGCAGCAATTGCTGGTGGCGACTCATGACCCGCAACTTGACGATGGTCGGCTGATTGGCGATGCGCTGGAATCGCGCCACGACACCGGCGGCGGCCAGGCTGTTGGTCAGG
Source organism: Pseudomonas sp. (assembly GCA_029240955.1). Next base: position 799 of record JARDZH010000219.1, read on the forward strand.
CTGTCGGCGGCTTCGTCTTCGCCGGTCACACCGACCAGCGAAGCGGGCGCACCCAGCGCGGCGATGTTGAGGGCTACGTTGGCGGCTCCGCCTGGACGGTCTTCGATCTGGTCGACCTTGACCACCGGCACCGGCGCTTCAGGGGAGATCCGCGAGGTGCCGCCATGCCAGTATCGGTCGAGCATGACATCGCCCACCACCAGGACAGGCGCTTGATCGAAACGCGGCAAGGACAACTTCATCGAACAACCCGTACTAAGAAATGAACAGGGGCGGAATCTTAGCACAGGGTTTGGAACAGACTGATCCTTGGGTGCTGTAGAAAATCTCCGGTCAGCGTTGAAGCGTAGGCGGCTTCGCCGACTCTGCACGCAAACCGGCGGGCGGTAGCATGGAGGCTACCGGCACCGCCCCTTGGAAAGGTTAAACGGCTCCGACCGGTGCCGGCTCGTCCAGGCCCATGGCGTGCAGGCGGGAGTAGTAACCGTTCTGCGCCAACAGCTCGGCATGCGTGCCGCGCTCGACGATACGGCCGGCATCCATGACCAGAATCATGTCGGCTTTCTCGATGGTCGAGAGACGGTGGGCAATCACCAGCGTCGTGCGGCCTTTCATGACCTGATCCAGCGCCGCCTGGATGTGGCGTTCGGACTCGGTGTCGAGCGCCGAGGTCGCTTCGTCGAGAATCAGCAGCGGCGAGTTCTTGAGCAGCGCACGCGCGATGGCCAGTCGTTGACGCTGACCGCCGGACAACAGCACACCGTTTTCGCCTACTTGAGTATCGAACCCCTGAGGCAGCTGGTCGATGAACTCCTTGGCGTATGCATCGGCTGCCGCCGCTTCGATATCGCCGCGCGGTGCGCCGGCCAGATCGCCATAAGCAATGTTGTTTGCCACGCTGTCGTTGAACAGGGTCACGTTCTGGGTGACCTGAGAGATATGGCGACGCAGGTTACGCAGCTGATAATCGTTGATATCGACGCCATCGAGCAGGATGTTGCCTGTCTCGTGACCATAGAACCGGGGGATGAGGTTTGCGAGCGTCGACTTGCCGCTGCCGGAGCGGCCGACCAGCGCGATCATCTGACCCGGCTCGGCGCGGAAACTGATGTCGTTGAGCACCTGCCGCTCGGTCCCGGGATAGGTGAAGCTCAGGTTGCGTACTTCGAGCGTGCCGCTGACCTTGTCCTTCTCGACGCTGCCGGTGTCGACCTCAGGCTCGACATCCAGCTGTTCGAAGATGCTTTCGGCACCCGCCACGCCTTTCTGGATGGTGGAGCTGACCTCGGAAAGCTGGCGAATAGGCTTGGGCAACAGGCCGGCTGCCGTGATATAGGCCACCAGATCACCTGCCGAGGCTTCGCCGCGCAACAGCAGCACCAGGAACATCAGCACGGCCATCGCGGTGTAGATCACCAACTGCAGCATCGGCGTGTAGATCGCGCCGGTGCGGGTCATCCTCAGCTGCTTTTCGGTGTTGCCGTTACTGGCACGGGCAAAACGGTCCTGTTCGTACTGCTCGCCGCCGAAACTGCGAACCACGCGGTAGCCCTGGATGGTTTCGGAGGCCACGTGAGTCACGTCGCCCATTGCCACCTGGATTTTCTTGCTCTGCTTGCGGAATTTCTTGCTGGCCGTGCCCACCATGACGGCAATCAGCGGCAGGATTGCAAGCATCACCAAGGTCAGCTTCCAGTTCATCCACATCAGGTAGACGAACAGGAAGACCACCGTCAGACCTTCACGAATGACGACCTTGATTGCATCGGTTGCGGCACCCGTCACCATGGTGACGTTGAAGGTGATGCGGGAAATCAGATGCCCCGAATTATGAGTATCGAAATAGCGATTGGGCAGTACCAGCAGCTTGTTGAACAGTTCTACACGCAGGTCATGCACCAGCCCGAGCGAAACCTTGGCCAGAAAGTAGTTACCCAGAAAGGAGCCGAAGCCCTGCCAGGCGGCGATCAGAACGATCAGCAGCGGCACGGCCTGCAGCAATTTCAGGTCTTGCAGATATGGCACGTTGGGAAACAGGACCGCGTCGGGGTTGGTGAGCCCATCGACGAAGTACTTGAGGATACCCGCCAGCATCGGTTGGGTAGACGCGAAGATCACGAAACCGATGATACTGAGCAGAAAGATGCCTGCGTACGGACGCACGTACGACAACAAGCGGAAGTAGATTTTCACGCTGGAAGTGGCGGACGATTCGGAGGGTTTCATGAGAATCCGTCGTGTCAAAAAGAGGCCGAATTGTATCACAAGCGGGTTTCAGCGCTCCCTGCTGCGGTAACATAGGCGCCCGTCCAGCCCAGCGGGGCATAGACAACCGGAGTATCGATGCAAGCGCTTGACCACGCCCAATACCTGAAAATGGTTCAGGGAGCAGAAGTCCTTGAGGCCGACGGCACGGGCCACAAGGTTCTACGTCTGACGGACGGTTCGATGCTCAAACTGTTCCGCCGCAAGCGCGTCATCAGTTCAGCCGCCTGGTATCCCTATGCCCGGCGTTTCGCAGACAATTGCACGACCCTGGCCAACCGCGCGATCCCTTGCCCACACGTACGTACTGTTTACAGGATTGCCGAGATAGAGCGGGACGCGGTGCATTACGATCCGCTCGCCGGGCGAACACTGCGCCAACTGCTGGGAAATGACGCCAGCGACGATGATCTGCGCATGCAGTTAGGGCGCTTCATCGCCAGCCTGCATGAGAAAGGTGTCTATTTCCGCTCGGCGCATCTGGGCAACGTGGTGCTTACGCCTGACGGTCATCTCGGCCTGATCGACATCGCCGACATGAAGACCTATCGCCGCCCGTTGCGCAAACATCTGCGGCTACGCAACTTCAAGCACATGCTGCGCTACCGCGAGGACCGGCAGTGGCTGCTTGGCGACGGCAATCGCGCCTTTCTGAATGGGTACTTGAGCGGCCAGAGCCTGTGCAGTGCCGATGAAGTTTTGCGGTCCGTGGAATGAACATGGCCGCTCGAAAGCGGCCATGTTCATGCAAGTGTCAGCGTCGGCGCCGGTCCTGAACCACACGCCCGAGCACCATCGCAGCAGGCAGCAACACCAGAACCCACAGTTCGTCGGGGTTACCGATCAACTTGGCGCCGTCGAAGTTGAGCATGACCAGTGCGCAGGCCAGATACAGCCCCCAGCCTTCATGCAGACGCACTGCATTCCACAAGGTCGCCGCCATCAGGACCAGAAACAACGCCAGTGAGACAGCTCCGGTATAAACGCCCATCGAGACGAATATGCTGTGCGGATGCTGAATGGCCATGCCTCCGGTCAGCGTCTGGGCAGTCCGAAACTCTACGCCGCATCCCAGCAGCCAGCCACAGTTGCGCCACTCGCCGGTCATGATTTCGAAAAGCTCGATCCGGAAGGAATCACCCCGGACCATCAGTAGCTTGATCCACTGTTCGTCCTTGACTACCCAGAAACCCGCAAGAGCAATCAGCAAGAAGGCCAATAGCGCAAGAACGCTGCGTTTTGGCGAAAGGCGAACGGCATAAAGTGCGCAGACGGCGAACAGGAATGCGGCGCCAACCAGCGCGGTGCGGGTCTGGACGATAAAGGCCGCTACCACCAACGTGAGCACGACCGCACCGGCCGCTTCGATCCAGCGGCGTTCTCGTGCCCAGACTGGCAATGCCAGTGCAAGGCAGCAGACCAGCCAGCCGCTGGCGTAAATCACGTTCTCCATGCGCGCAGGAAGCAGATCAACGCGCTGGCCGAAAACAAATCGTCCTGTCACCCAACCGTAAACACTGACTGAGAGAATGTAGAAGCAGACGGTCCAGAACTGGCCGCGCACGAAGTTCGAGCTGCGAAAAAACTCGTTATCGGCCAGCCCCGCAACCACCATGATGAATAGGCTGACGTAAAGAATGTGCTTGTAGAACTGGAAGTCTCCCGCGACCGCAGCCGGGACCAGAAACCAGAGCATGAACGCTGCCCAAGCGACACCTAGAGGCTGGCGAAATACGCCGGCGCCGCGGCGCTTGAGCACGAAGAACAGTCCAGGCAGTGCGATCAGGGCATAAAACACATTGTTGGTGACCTTGGCCGACGAGTTCAGGATAAAACTCAGCAGGAAGATCAGCAGCGCGGCACCAAAGTAAAGCTGTAGCTTGTTACTCGATATACCGGTTCGGTCAAATGACATTATTCAGCAACCAGCCTGTGGCAAGCCCAATGAGTACAGCGCCGATCATCTTCACGCGATCGCGGCGCTTGCGACGTTCTTTATCCAGCCGCTCT
>JARDZH010000220.1 GCA_029240955.1 Pseudomonas sp.
ACCTTGATGTCAGCCATCAGTGAATGGGAAGCCATCCGCGCTTATATGGAAGAAGGCCCTTCCGCGCTTCCCATACCCTTCACCGCCGACATGCCCGAAGAAGGGACCGTGGAGTATTTCCACGAATGCCGACTGGACTACCGCGAGCGCCATTGGTACATCCGTTATGTATTTGGCTTTCTGTTTATCCAGTTTTGCAGCGGCTGGACACTGCCCAATCGTATTTCGCAGTGGGTTGAGAGATTGCCGAAAGCCAGCTTTCCAAAATCTGTGCGTGAATGGTCAAAGCCACTTCCTCGCGACCAATGGGCGAGTCCCAGCGCCGAGTTAATTGAAGAAAGCAGAGCGATGAGCAAATTCAGGCATGGCGCCGATCTTCTTACTTACTTTCGTCAGAGGGGACTGAGACAAGGGATCGACACCTGAACCGGAACTATACAAAACCGCACATCCTGCTTCCTGAAATCCGAAAGAACGCATCTTAGGATCATAAATTTCGACCTTTTATTAGCGCCGCCACTCCCACACCCTGAATGGATGGATCCAAACACGCATGCTCGAAGAAAACTCTATAGAACTTTCTCCACTTCCCATCCCTACCGGCGCTCCAGCCATGCCCATCAAAAGCTGCATAAGCGCAAATGATGTATACATTGATGTGGCAGCAAAGAAATCAGACGAGGAAATACTGCTTTTTCAGGAAAGACTTCAACGGGTGTTCTTATTATCGAACACCGTTAGTTTGGTCGTCTTTATCGTGCTTTTCAAGGAGCGCTGGGTTATAGCCAGACGCTGTCCGAGCATTTATTGGAGACTGCCAGCAAGCCGTGGTTATGGTTCAGCGCAATACCCGGAGCGTTGATCATTACATTCATGGTCCTGAATGCAGCGAGACGCAATTTTAGTCGTCCACTCATTCGTTTCAACCGTCAACGACGATGACGGAGTCGTGTTTAGCTGCGCTTGGCACGTGGGAGTCTATTCGAGAATTCATGGAACGAGAACGCAAACAACTTCCCGCGACCTACCCGGACGCCGAATACATCCGCAGCACCACAACTGCAGAAAACAATCTCGACATGATGGACTACGTCATTCATAGACTGATTTCGGGCCTTACGGCCGGGTAGACGCTGCCAATGCATCTCATGAAATGGACAGAGCGATGGTCGCTCAGAAATCTGCCTCGATCCGTGCACGAATGGTCGGCCCCGCTGCCCTGTGAGCAGTGGGCTTCTCCAAGCAATGAGCTTGTAGACGCCAGCCAGTTGTTTCGTAAAGAGTATGGATTGGCAGACCAAAATATCAGTAGCGGCGGGGCCGATACACATTCAGCGTGATTTCGTAACAACACATTGCAGACAGGCTCGCAAACGATAATCCCTCCTATTAAACGCTTCTCAGGCTGATAAGCTTGCACGCCCTGATTTTCGCCTCGCTGCAGGATGTGTATGAGTACGCGGTTTCGCCCTTTCATTGCTTTGCTCACGACCCTGGTCTTGAGCGGGTGCGATGATGCGCCGCGGTTCACGCAAGCCGAGCCTGGCGAGGAACTGTCGGGCGGTGCGGCCACGGTTCGCAGGAGTGACGTCAATGCGTTCTCAATGCCTTCGGCCAACCTGTCGCCGATGCGGCGGCTGGACTTCAGTGTCGGCAACAGTTTCTTCCGCAGCCCTTGGGTGATCGCACCATCGACCACGACCGCCCGGGACGGGCTGGGGCCGCTGTTTAACACCAATGCCTGCCAGAATTGCCACATCAAGGATGGTCGCGGACACCCGCCCGAGGCGGGCGCTACCAACGCGGTTTCGATGTTGGTCAGGCTGTCGATCCCGGACCATGCCTCTCAAGCCGAGTTGATCAAGCGTGCCGGCGTGTTGCCAGAACCCACCTATGGCGTGCAGTTGCAAGACATGGCGGTTCCCGGCGTCGCGCCGGAAGGCAAGGTCCGCGTCGAATACGACCCCCTCACCGTTCGTTTCCGGGACGGCACCACGGTGGAATTGCGCCGCCCGACGCTGCGGATCACACAATTGGGCTACGGCCGCATGCATCCGCAAGCTCGCGTCTCCGCCCGCATCGCCCCGCCAATGATCGGCCTGGGATTGCTGGAAGCGATTCCGGATGCGGCAATCCTGGCGAACGCCGATCCAGACGACAAATCTGGCAACGGAATTTCCGGCCGCCCAAACTGGGTGTGGGATGACGTAAAGCAGCAGGTCGCTCTGGGTCGATTCGGCTGGAAAGCAGGCCAGCCCAGCGTGAACCAGCAAAACGTCCACGCGTTCACGGGTGACATGGGGCTGACGACCCGCTTACGCAATTTCGACGACTGCACCCCGAGCCAGACCGATTGCCTCGCCGCCCCCAACGGCAACGGCCCGGATGGCGAACCTGAAGTCAGCGACAACATTTTACGGCTGGTGGAGTTCTACACCCGCAATCTCGGCGTTCCGGCACGTCGCAAGGTCGATGATCCGCAGGTGCTCGCCGGCAAGGGGCTGTTTTTCCAGGCAGGCTGTCAGCAGTGCCATACCCCGCAGTTCACGACACGCGCCGACGCCGCCGAGCCGGAACTGGCCAATCAGATGATCCGGCCTTACAGCGACCTGTTGTTGCACGACATGGGCGAAGGCCTCGCGGACAACCGCACCGAGTTTCAGGCCAATGGCCGCGAATGGCGCACGCCGCCTCTTTGGGGCATCGGCCTGACGGGTACGGTGAGCGGTCACACTCAGTTCCTGCACGACGGTCGCGCTCGCAATCTGCTTGAGGCGATCCTCTGGCACGGTGGCGAAGCCCAGGCGGCGCAGCGTCAGGTACTGGCTTACGACGCCGACCAGCGTGCGGCCCTGCTCGCCTTTCTGAATTCGCTATGATTTCTTTTCTTCGGATATAAGGAGCCGGACATGTTCCGACCCAAGTTGTTGTTCACCAGCCTTGCGGCCCTCGCCTTGGGCGCCTGCGCTCCGTCGGATCCGCAGGCCGTCACGTCTGCGGCGATCGCCGAAAAAGTGATCCTGCCGACCTACAGTCGCTGGGTGGACGCCGACCGTCAGCTGGCCGCGAGCGCCCTGGCCTTCTGCCAAGGCAAAAGCGATCTGGACAGCGCCCGCGCCGATTTTCTGAAAGCCCAGAAGACCTGGGCTGAGCTGCAACCTTTGCTCATCGGGCCACTCGCTGAAGGCAATCGGGCCTGGCAGGTGCAGTTCTGGCCTGACAAGAAGAACCTGGTGGGTCGTCAGGTCGAGCAATTGGTCACCGCGCAGCCCCAGATCGACGTCGAAGCCCTGTCCAAGGCCAGCGTCGTGGTGCAAGGCCTTTCCGCTTACGAATACATTCTGTTCGATGCCGGTATCGACATGGCCAACGCCGAACAGAAGGCTCGGTATTGCCCGTTGCTGATGGCAATCGGGGAACGTCAGAAGCAGCTTGCCGAAGAGATCCTGCAGCGCTGGAACAGCAATGACGGCATGCTCGCGCAGTTAAGCAAGTTTCCTAACCAGCGCTATGCCGATTCCCGCGAGGCCATCGCTGAATTACTGCGCGTGCAAGTGACGGCGCTGGACAGCCTCAAGAAGAAACTTGGCACTCCGCTGGGCCGCCAGACGAAGGGGCAACCGCAGCCGTTCCAGGCTGATGCCTGGCGCAGCAAGGCGTCTTTGAGCAGTCTCGAAGCCAGTCTGCTCAGCGCTGAAAACGTCTGGACCGGTGTGGACAACAAGGGCCTGCGCGGACTTCTGCCCGCCGAGCAGAAACCGCTGGCGGACAAAATCGACGCAGCCTACGCTGCCAGCCGCAAGCTACTGTCGGAACTGCAGCCGCCTCTGGCAGATCTGCTGGCGAGCGAGGCTGGCCGCCAACAGCTCAATGCCTTCTATGACAGCCTTAACGTGGTCCATCGTCTCCATGAAGGCGAGCTGGCTCGGGCGTTGGGTATTCAGCTGGGCTTCAATGCCCACGACGGCGACTGATCGAGGGTGAATATCATGCTGCGACGTCAGGTGCTGGCCATCGGTAGCTTGCTGCTCAGCGCGTGTACGCTGGGCGGCTGGACGCTGTTCCGCCAGAAGGACAAAAGCCCTTTACTGCTATCGGCGCGTGATGACGCTGAAGGCCGGCACTATGCCGTCGGGTACCGACTGGATGGCACACAGGTGTTCGCTACCGAAGTGGGTCAGCGCTGCCACGACATCATCAACCACCCGACGCTTGCGCTGGCAGTATTCATTGCCCGCCGGCCCGGCACCGAGAGCTACCTGATCGATCTGCAGGACGGCCGGTTGCTGCAGACAATTGCGTCTCGTCCGAACCGGCATTTCTATGGACATGCCGTGATCCATCGCGACGGCGAATGGCTGTATGCCACCGAAAACGACACGACTGAACCGGGTCGTGGCCTGCTCGGTGTCTATCGGTTTGTGGACGAGCGCCTGCAGCACGTCGACGAGATTCCCACCTACGGCATCGGTCCGCATCAGGTTTCGTGGATGCCGGATGGTGAAACGCTGGTAGTTGCCAACGGCGGCATCCGCACTGAAGCCGAGAGCCGTGTGGAGATGAACCTCAACGCAATGGAGCCCAGTCTGGTGCTGATGGGTCGCGACGGGACGCTGCTGAGCAAGGAGACGCTGCCGCAGCAGATGAACAGCGTTCGCCACTTGGCGATCGCCAGCGATGGCACCATCGTCGCCGGACAACAGTTCATGGGCGACGCGCACGAGTCCGCCGAGCTGCTGGCGATCAAACGCCCGGGTCAGGCATTTGCCGCTTTTCCGGTTGCTCACGAACAGCTGCAGGCCATGAATCATTACACGGCCAGCGTGGCTATCCACAACGACCTGCGTCTGGTGGCACTGACTGCCCCGCGCGGTAACCGGTTTTTCATCTGGGATCTGGACAGCGGCGCACTCAAGCTGGATGCGCCGCTACCCGATTGCGCGGGCGTAGGCGCTGTGGCTGATGGTTTTGTGGTGACCTCAGGCCAAGGCCGCTGCCGGTTCTATGACTGCCGCAAACCGGAATTACTGGCCACGCCGCTGGAGCTGCCGAGTGGGTTCTGGGATAACCA
>JARDZH010000221.1 GCA_029240955.1 Pseudomonas sp.
GTTCGAAATCTCCGGGCTTGCCGCCGTTCGTGCGCAGCAATTGGACCCTCACACCGGTCTTGCCCACACGCCCGCTGCGCAGCGCTTCGCGCCCGATGTCCAGGGCGCGGTAACGCAGCCCGCCGGAGCGGTTGATCCGACCGGACACCGGGCACACGTCGCGAACCGGGTCGAACTCATAGCCTGCCGCTGCCGCCTGCTCGGCACTCTCATAGAACAGACGGATCTGCGTGCGATGAATCAGCGTCAGATCGCGCAAGCCTGCAAACTCAAGGGCGTCGGCCAGATTCTCCAGCATCGAGAACGCGCTGTGAGAGCCACCCACCACGGTAATCCGCCCGTCGCTGGCCAGCGCGGTTGCAAACACCTCGCGCAGCTGCACTGCGTTCATGCGCAACAGGCGGTCGGAGGTCTGGATGTTGACCGCAGGGCTGAGCGGCAGCTTTTGCTGCGCCAGACTGTCGATCAGGTGCTGCGGCTCCTGACGCCCGCCCAGGTTGAGCACCAGCGCCTGACAGCGAACAAGCCGAGGGCAGCCCTCGGTTTCAACATGCACGCAGAATTCGTCTTCTGCACAAACGACTTCGGTGATCGTGGTGCTGTGCCAGATCTTTACGCCGTACTTGCGCACGATGTGGTCGAGCACCAGCCGTGAAGCTTCGGCCATGAGCACACCCACGTCAGCGAGGGCCGGAGCGCTTTGTGCCTGACCGCGAATGCGCCAGTAGGCCGGCGAATATTCCAGCGGCTCGAATACGTCCCGCAGCGCCGGGTCGCGAAGGCAGTCGATGAAGACATCTCCCACCGAATTGGCGGTTATCCGGTACTGCCCCAGCGTACCGGTCCCGGGCTTGTCGCTGGCGTCGATCACGATCAGGCCATTGCTCGCCAGTTCGGCCAGGGTGCCGCTCTTGAGCGCGTTGAATATAAAGCCCATGCCCGCAATGCCCGCGCCGCCGATTACACATCCGCAGCTGGATTCCAAGTGATCTTCAAACATCATGGTGCTCCCTGTCATAACGACGCGTAGGTGCATTCCAGAAGTTCTGGGCGATCGAATGCCTGGTTACGGATATGAACCAGCGCTCATGCACGTTTCGAAAAAGAAAAGTGATTTCGTAATCAAGTAAATGAAGTAAACGAGAAGTGCGCCGCAACGGCACTTAGCGTCTGCTCAGCGTGGCTGAAATCAAATGCCTTACGGTGTACACGGATCGGGATTAACCGGACGCATCGCGTCGTGAATGCTACCGCCAGGCCTTGAAGGCCTCTGCAACGGGGGTGTTGACGAAGCGGCGGGAAGCGACCTGCGGCACAGACCGTCAAAGAAGTGATCTGATACTTGCAAAGAAACCCAAGAGTGTCAAATATCCGTGGGAAAGTGATCTACCTTGCAGAGTTATTACTAACTCATTGATCTCTTTATCGAAAGTAAATCCCTACGGACGCAACCCGCCGCGTTCTGGAGGGTGTCACGCCGGACTACAGGCCATTAATTTTTCCATTCCCCTTGAATAAACGTGCGGATTACCAGCGCCAGCCCTTTGACTGGATCAGGTAGTACGTTTTTTTAGTTCAAAGAATGCAGACATATAAAAACAAAACCCCGGTATCAATGACCGGGGTCTGGGCTGACGTGCAAGAACTCAGTAAGAAGAGTGCTCCACCTTGTCAGGCGGTGCGATAGAGCGGTTGAGTGGGCGTACCGTGGGCGAGCTCATCACGCAATTCCGCAACGAGGTTGGAAATGTCCCTGCTGCTTCTGAGGCGGTCCAGCGCAATTCCGGTCACCAGCAGGTCCACCCGGCTGGAGGCTGGATCGACGATCTGCACGGTCATCGAGTAGTCAGGGGCAACGGTGCATGTGCAACGCATCGGCAAAAATGCACCCTCGACGATGCTTCGCAGTTCCAGGACTGACAAACCACTAGCGATCATATGTGTATCTCCGTATTAGTGTGTAAGCGCTGCCGGGTAAAGGCAGTTTTCAACGGTTTGTGCAATTAAAAAACTGGAACAAGGCATCCTGTTTGCCTGCCAATTAATCGTCGCCACTTACTTGATCCGTCCTGACTCTTATACCGCACGCATTAATGATGTACAACGCGCCTGTCTTCAAGGCTCAACAACGTTGATCTGAAGCACTAAACGTTTCTTCGTCGAAAAAACGATTCATCCCGAGCGTTTCGTCACTCTCATGCCTAACGTCGCGGTTCTGCCCGCCACGAGCCCTGCCACACGTCCGCAACAGACGGACGAACGGTCGGCGTGTCCCTGCTGAACGCATCACCGCCGGGGCTAAGAGTAAGATGATTGAACACTGCTGATTCAACGGCTGGACACTTGTACGGGACTGCAGAACCCGTCAGTGCTGTCAGAACTGCCTCAGTCGGCAGACCGAGGCAATCGCAAGTGAATGACGGCGACCCGCGCACCGTGCTTATCCCGTCTCTCTTCAATGGAATAAGGTTTGAATCCCATGCGCGGGTAAAACAGCAGCCCGGGCACATTGTGGTTGTAACAGGAGGCTGTCAGTTCTTTTGCTTCATGCTTGTCGAAGGCAATGTCCATCATGCAACTGATCATGTAACGGCCGACGCCTCTGGAACGGGCATGCGGCGCGATGATCACATTGCCCAGCGAGCAGCGGTCACGGAACTCGCAGCGAGAGAAATTGGCATACCCCACCACCTCTCCATTCATCTCTATCACCGTGGAGTCATACCGCGACTCGAGCGCGTCCCGAAGCTGGGACGGCGTCAACGGATAGGCCGCTCTGGGAAACATGTAGAACAGCTCGTCGGCATTTTGCGGCAGTCCACATACGACAGGAATGTCTTTTTCTTCCAGGGGGCGATGTAGAAACATTGAGCGGTAACCTTTTGAAGAAATTGAAGAAGCAGCGATAGAGACTATAAGCGAAGCCGCAAAGTTCGCACGATCAACCGACAGAAATACAACTGTTCAGCCGTACAGCTCGAATCGGTACGGCGCAAGCAGCGTTTTGTTAATAACAAATAGAACTACAGCGACTAACTATTGAGGCTACTCTTGAATCAAATACCGCAAGCCATTGAAGTCTCGGACTTTACTCCTGTGCGTTGCACAGCGGATGCGGATGAAACGTCAGGCGCTTGCCCGATTCAGGGTCGCACACTGCATTGATGATACGGCGCCGGCTTTATTCGAGAGCGATGCAACCACCATCAATCTGTACGGAGTAACGACCATGGTTTCCCCCAATGACACTTACGTTGGTGCCGAACAAACCGCAGGCCACGTCTCGGGCGTGTCCTGGGGGGCGATATTCGCAGGCGCGGCAGCGGCTGCCATCATCTCCATGCTGTTATTGATGCTGGGGCTAGGCCTGGGCTTTTCTGCCATGTCGCCCTGGGGCGATGAAGGTGCGAGCGCGAAGACGTTGGGGATATCCACCGTCATATGGCTGGTCATCGTGCAAATCGTTTCGTCGGGGACCGGTGGCTATATGGCCGGGCGACTCAGAGTGAAATGGGTCAACGTTCATGACGACGAAGTGTACTTTCGCGACACCGCCCATGGCTTCCTGGCCTGGGCGGTCGCCACGCTGCTGGCGGCGACCCTGATCGTCGGTTCGACGGCAGGCGTGGTGGGCGCGGGTGCGCGTGCCGGCGCGAGCGCCGTGTCAGGCGCTGCAAGTTCAGTGACGCAGGCTGCGGGCAGTGCCGCGAGCAATGTCAGCGGTCAGGATTACTCCTACTTCGTCGACAGCCTGTTCCGCAATGACAATCCTTCCTCAGTCAGTGACGACGCCGCGCATCAAGTGGTGTTGCGCGTCTTTACCCGCACCTTGAACAACAACGGACAGATGAGTCCTGAGGACCGCAGTTACCTTGCGCAACTGGTCGCCCAACGCACCAACCTCAGCCAGGCCGATGCCGAGCGGCGTGTGGACGAGGTTTACGGCCAGGCGCTCAAGTCGATCGAGGACGCCAAGACTGCTGCCAAGGAAGCCGCCGACACCGCTACCACTGTCGCCGCGCACACCGCGCTCTGGACCTTCGTGACGCTGCTGTTCGGCGCTTTCTTTGCGAGCCTGGCCGCCATTTACGGCGGTCGGCTTCGCGATGCCGCGGTAACCAACCCCGTCTACACCACTAGAACGGCCCCTTAAGCCTGGAGAAATCAAATGCGCTCAATACTGCTGTGGATGCTCGGCATACCTATTCCGATCATCATTCTGATCGCCTTGTTCATGCATTGAGGTCCGGACTGGAGGCCGGTTCCCGCACAACGGGAATCGGCCTTTCGCGTTTGCGCGTTGCAAAAAACCACACCCCCGCCAACGTGAGCGTCGAGCCCGCAAGCCCCCAGTGCGTCAGCGGCTCGTCGAACTGAACGCTGGCCCACAGCATCGTGATCACCGGCGTCAGGAACAGTGCGGCGCTGACCGTCTGCATCGAGTACCGGCGCAGACAGATCCAGTAAAAACCATAGCCACCCAGCGTCGAGACCAGAGCCAGCCAGCCCACGCCCGAAATGAATCCCGACGTAAACACGGGTGCAAGCGAGCCTTCCTGCCAGGCCAGCAATGCAAAGATCGGCAGTGTTGCGGTGGCTTGAATGAACAGAACGCCCAGCGCAGGCACTGCGGTTTGCTGCTCGCCGCGCTGGCCCATGCTGGAGATGGCGAGGGACAGCACGCCCAGAACCGGCAACAGACACAGCCAGTAGCGACCCTCCTGGGCCATGACGTCGCTGAACGAACTCACCAGCATGCCTGCCAGACAGACCGCCAGTCCGGCCAGCTGCCGCTGGGAAGTCTGCTGGTCCGGCAGCCTCACCGCCAGGCCGACGATCGCCACCGGCAGCAGGTTGGCGATCACCGCAGCCAGACCCGGCGCCAAGCCCCACTCGATGGCTTTGGCAATCGGCGTGAGAAACCCGGCTATCGCGAACACCCCGACCCAGCTCTGTCGAACGGTCTGACGCCAGCCGAGCATGCGAATCGCGTTCAAGCCCCACGGCAGCAGGATCAATGCCGCAAGC
>JARDZH010000222.1 GCA_029240955.1 Pseudomonas sp.
GACGGTCAACCGTTCCCGTGGCGGCGCCGTATTGCTCAAAGAGCCGGAGCTGCTGCACTCGATCGTCGAGCACGTGCGCCGTGCGGTGCCGCAGCCGATTCCGGTCACCGCCAAGATGCGCCTGGGTTTCGACAGCACCGATCTGGCTCTCGATTGCGCACGTGCGCTGGCGGACGGCGGTGCCGAACGCATCGTCGTACACGCGCGCACCAAGGTCGACGGCTACAAGCCGCCGGCGCATTGGGAATGGATTGCGCGTATTCAGGACGTGGTCAAGATTCCGGTGGTCGCCAACGGTGAAATCTGGACGGTCGAAGACTGGCAGCGCTGCCGCGAGGTCTGTGGTGCGCGCGACATCATGATCGGTCGCGGGCTGGTTGCTCGACCGGATCTGGCTCGACAGATCGCCGCCGCTCACGCCGGAAACCAGGTGGAGCCCATGACCTGGGCCGAGCTGCAGCCAATGCTCCGCACGTTCTGGGGTGACTGTCTGGCGAAGATGACCCTGGTTCAGGCGCCCGGCCGGCTCAAGCAGTGGCTGGTGCTGCTGACCAAAAGTTACCCGGAAGCGGTCGCGATGTTCGACCTGCTGCGGCGTGAAACCGACTGCGAGCGAATCAGTGCGCTGCTCGGTTATTCACCCGACGAACGGTCATTGGAAGCCTGAAAAAAAGCTCTTGAAAAGCGAAAGGTCGTCCCTATTTTTGGCATCAAGCGATGCCGAACTCGGGTCGCTTCACTACTCGCTGACTAACAGGAGAATTATCATGACGACTGCATTTTCTCTGGCTCCACTGTTTCGTCACTCAGTGGGCTTCGATCGCTTCAATGACCTGTTCGAAACCGCAGGCCGCAGCGATTCGACCAGTGGCTACCCTCCCTACAACGTGGAGCGGCATGCCGACGATCATTACCGCATCGTGATTGCCGCTGCGGGCATGCAGGAAGAAGACCTGGAGCTGCAGGTCGAGAAAGGCGTGCTGACCGTGACCGGCAGCAAGCGTGAACGCGAAGCGGACAACGTGACCTATCTGCATCAGGGTATTGCCCGCCGTGAGTTCAAGCTGGCGTTCCGGCTGGCGGACAACATCGAGGTCAAGGGCGCGGATCTGTCCCATGGCCTGCTGAACATCGACCTGGTGCGTAACGTACCGGAAGAGGCCAAGCCAAAGCGCATTCCGCTCAATAGCCAGAAAGTGCTGGAGCAGGATGCCAACTGATCGCAGTTCGACAATAAGGGCGCCATATGGCGCCCTTTTTGTTTGCTGCGGCGTTATCGCGCCTGGGCATGGGTGCGCAGCAGAGCCTCAAAGCGCGTCTCGGTCAGCGGTTCACTGAATAGATAACCCTGATAGCAGTGGCAGCCCAGGCCCTGCAGAAATGCCAGCTGCTCGACGGTTTCGACGCCTTCGGCAATCGCATTCAGGTTCAGGCTCTGCGCCATGGCGACAATGGTACGCACGATTTCAGCGTCATTGAGGTCGGTGGTGGCATCGTGGATGAACGACTGATCGATCTTCAAGGTGTCCACCGGCAAGCGCTTGAGGTAGGTCAGCGACGAATAGCCGGTGCCGAAGTCGTCCATCGCGAAGGTGATGCCCAGGCCTCTCAGCCGGTTCATCTTGGTAATCGTGTCCTCCAGATTGCGGATGACAATGCTCTCGGTGACTTCCAGCTTGAGCATCGTTGCCGGAAAGCTGTGCAGGTCGAGACTCCGCTGAACCCGTTCGACGAAATCGCCCTGACGGAACTGCCGCGGGCTGATGTTGACGCCCATCAGAAACCGTTCGGGTTCAATCAGGCCCTGATCCAGCCACAGGCCCGCCAGTCGGCAGGCTTCGTCCAGGACCCAGCCGCCGACTTCGAGGATCATGCCGCTCTCTTCGAGTATCTGGACGAAATCATTCGGGGTCAGCAGCCCGTGTTCCGGGTGCTGCCAGCGCATCAGGGCTTCGGCGCCGTTGATGCGCTGGGTGCGGGCATCCACTTGCGGCTGGTAATGCAGACGCAGTTCGTTGCGGGTCAGCGCCAGACGCAGGTCGTTTTCCATCCGCAACCGCTGGCTCACGGCCTTCTGCATGGAGGTGTGATAGAACTGCGTGGTGTTGCGGCCGGTGTCCTTGGCTCGATACAGCGCGATGTCCGCGCGCTTGAGCAGATCGGCGGGCGTCGAGCCATGATCCGGGATCAGCGCCACGCCGATGCTCGGCGTGACCTGCAAGCGGTGCCCGTCGAGAAACATCGGTTCGGCCAGCAGTTGACGCAAGCTGTCGGACTGGTCGCGAACCTGCTGTTCGACTTCATCGCGCGTGCCTTCCAGGCCGCAGATCAGCACCACGAATTCATCCCCGCCCAGTCGCGCGACCGTGTCTTCGATGCGGACGCTGGCTTCAAGGCGTGCGGTGACCACTTTCAGAACGCTATCGCCCAGCGGATGACCCAGCGAGTCGTTGATGTGCTTGAAATGGTCCAGGTCCATGAACAGCAGCGCGCCCCGCAGATCATGGTGGCGCAGCAGGGACAGCTGCTGGCTGAGCCGGTCCATCAGCAGGGCGCGATTGGGCAGGTTGGTCAGCGCATCGTGATAGGCCAGATGCTGGATCTGCGCCTGGGCGCGCTTCAGTTGACCGATATCGCGCGCGATCATCAGCAGGCAGACCGTGTCGTTGAGGGTGATGAACTCCACCGAAACGTCCAGGCTCAGGGCTGCGCCGCGCTTGTCACGGCCGGTCATCTCGCGGTGATGCACCGTGCCTTTGTGCTGCAACTGCTCGATCAGCCGCTGCCGCTGTTCGCGGTCGGTCCAGATGCCGATTTCGTAAGCGGTACGGCCCAGCACTTCCTGAGCCGTAAAGCCGGTCAGGCGAAAGAAGCCGTCGTTGACCTCCAGATAACGGCCCGACTCCAGCTCGGTGATGGTGATGGAGTCGGGACTTGAGTGAAACGCCTTGGCGAACTTTTCTTCGCTGGCTTCCAGCGCCGCCTGAGCGCGCTGTTGTGTGACGTCCAGCAGCGTGCCCGACAGGCGCAGCGGCGCGCCGTGTTCATCGCGATAGACCCGGGCGCGCGCCTCAAGCAGCCGCACGGTGCCTCTGGCTGGCGCATAGCGATAGCTGAGCTGAAAATCATCGTCCTGACGGTCCAGCACCGATTGCCAGGCACGGCGCATGGCGTCCCGGGCGCGCGGCGCCAGGCTGGCGAAGAAGCTGTCGAAACGGTCATGAAAGGGAACCGGCTCCAGGCCGTGCAGCTGCGCCGCACGTGCCGAGGCATGCAGCATGCCGCTTGGAATATGCCAGTCCCAGGTGCCCATTCGCGCGGAGGTGAGCGCCAGATCGAGGCGGTCCGCAGTCTCCCGCAAGGTCTGCTCGGCGCTCGCGGCGTCACCGGGGGAAGCGCCACTGTTCCCGCCGGTCTCCACGTCAGAGCTGTTCACTGGGATAGGCATGTGATCACGAGCCTTCAATCGATAAAGCCGGTAATACGATCATTCACACCTACACGGGCTCTGTTCGTGAAGCCTGTGCCTGTGCGTCCAGTAATCGCATGAATGCTTTCGCAGCATTCGACAGTGTGCGTTCGGTATGCAGGATATAGCCTAGCTGGCGTTGCAGCTGCACGCCCGGCAGCGGGATGCGCGCCACCTGTTCATCGAGCATGGTGCGCGGCAGCACGCTCCAGGCCAGACCGATGGACACCATCATTTTAATGGTCTCCATATAGTTGGTACTCATGGCGATGTTGGGCTTGAGCCCTTGCGCTTCGCACAGCCCGCTGACGATGTGGTGAGTAAAGGTGTTGCCGCCGGGAAACACCGCCGGGTAGCCGACGATGTCCTGCAGCTGCATCGGGCCGCTGTTGGTCAGCGGATGCTCGGGGGCGGCGACGAAGTCCAGCGGGTCGTCCCAGACCGATACTGGGCGGACCAGCGGATGAGGATCAGGCGCCAGGGTGATGACCGCCAGCTCCGCGCGACCATGCAGGATCTCGTCGTAGGCGACCTCCGAATCGAGAAACTGGATGTCCAGCGCCACCGCAGGATAGGCGCGGGTGAACTCGCGCAGCACGGGCGGCAAGCGGTGCAGGCCGATGTGGTGACTGGTCGCCAGCGTCAGACGGCCGGTCACTTCGCCGGTCAGGTTGGTGAGCGCGCGGCGGGTATCGTCCAGTACGTTGAGAATCTGATAAGCACGCGGCAGCAGAGCACGCCCGGCTTCGGTGAGGCTGACTTCGCGACCGATCCGGTCGAACAGCCGCACGTTCAGTTGCTGCTCCAGCCCGGCGATGCGTTTGCTGATCGCCGGCTGGGTGAGGAACAGCCGTTCACCGGCCCCGGAAAAACTGCCTGTTTCAGCAATGGCAATAAAAGCGTTGAGATTGGCGAGGTCCATTTTCGGATTCCAGTTGGTTATCCAAACCATGAAAATTATGAATTTGAGTTATTTAAGCATATTCCATAGCATGTCCGCACAAGCCAAAGGGTCATCAAAGAACCCAAGGCGCAGAACAAGCTGATGAGGAAGTAGTCCGATGGCCGGCAAAACGCTTTACGACAAGCTCTGGGATTCGCATTTGGTCAAGCAGCGCGACGACGGGTCGGCGCTGATCTACATCGACCGTCACATCATTCACGAAGTGACCTCGCCCCAGGCTTTCGAAGGCCTGCGTCTGGCGCATCGCAAGCCATGGCGCATCGATTCCATCGTCGCCACGCCGGACCACAACGTACCGACCACGGCTGAACGCAAGGGCGGCATCGACGCCATTGCCGACCAGGTATCGCGCTTGCAGGTCCAGACCCTGGACGACAACTGCGACGAATACGGCATCACCGAATTCAAGATGAACGACCCGCGTCAGGGCATCGTCCACGTGATCGGGCCGGAGCAGGGCGCCACCTTGCCGGGCATGAGCATCGTCTGCGGTGACTCTCACACCTCGACTCACGGTGCGTTCGGTGCGCTGGCCCACGGCATCGGCACTTCGGAAGTCGAGCACGTGCTCGCCACCCAGTGCCTGGTTGCCAAGAAGATGAAGAACATGCGCGTCT
>JARDZH010000223.1 GCA_029240955.1 Pseudomonas sp.
GCCACAGCGCCCGCAAACGGATTGGCGTCAGGCTGGCGGACCGGCTCCTGCAAGGCCAGCGCGCGGCGATACAGATCGGCAGCCTTGGCGGTCTTGCCGTGCGTGCGATAGAGGCTGGCGGCAGCGGTCAGGATCTGCACGTTATTGGGCGCCAGCTGCAGCGCCTGCTCCATCGCGCTTTCAGCCTTTCCACGCTCACCGGCTTTGCTGAACGCCTGGGCGATGCCTGACTGAACGTCCGGGTTGCGCGGGTCGGCCTCGACCAAGGGTTCATACAGCGCCACGGCTTTACGTGCATCGTTATTGGCCAGGTGCATACGCGCCAGCGCAGCAACGGCTTGCGGATCCTTGGGACGCTGAGCAAGAGCAGGCGCCAGCGTATCGTAGGCAGCGACCAGATCACCCTGGTCACGCAACAGGTCCGCCTGGCGTACGGTGTACTGAAACACGGCGTCTTCGTAACGGCGCTGCTCGCCCGGTTGCAGGGTCTGGCCTTGCATTTCGCGCAGTATCTGGCTGGCCTGCACGTCCTCGCCGTTCTTGAGCAACAGCCCGACGTAAGCCAGGCGCAACGACGGTGAAGGCAGGTCGCTTTGGGCCATGGTCTTGCGCAGCAGGGTCAGCGCGTAGTCGATCTGGCCCGCCTCGACATAACCGTCGGCTACGTTGCCGATCAGATCATCGCTTGCACCCATTTCCGCCTGACGCAACAGCGCGATGGCTTGCTGACGCTCCCCTTGCCGGACAAGTGTCGAGGCTTGAAGCGTCAAGGCCCGCACGCGAATGTCGCGTGCCAACGCCTGCATGGCTGGCGTGCGCTGCGCGTTCGGGATCAGGTCAATCGAGCGCTGCGCCGCTGTCCAGTCATTCAGCTGCGTGAACAGCAAGGCACTGACATACAGGGCTTCGGGCTGCCTGGGGTTAGCCTTGACCAGTTCGTCGACAGCATCCCGGGCTTTGTCATCGGCCTTGGTCAGCGCGTACAGACGAGCCAGGTCATAGCGGGTCCATGGGTTTTGCGGATCGTTGCGCACTGCTTCCTGCTGGGCGCTGATCGCGCCTTTGAGGTCGCCCTGACGCTCGGCACTTCGGGCCTGTCCGACAGCCACTGCAGCGCGCAGCGGGCGCATGTCGCCCAAGCGCTGCTGCTGGGCCTGACTCAGGCCTTCGACCATGCGCATGGCCTGGTTCGCCTGGCCATTCTGGGCCATGACGGCCACCAGGCCTTCCAGCGCTTCGGGGCTGTCGGGATCCAGCGTCAGCGCCTGTCGATAGCTGGCTTGAGCGCTGTCCAGCTGGCCCTGTTCGGCCTGCAAGCCGGCGAGCGCGATGACGCCTTCAATCTGTCGCGGCTTCATCGTCAGTGCCTGTTTCAACAGACGGCTGGCGCCCTGAAGATCGCCGGCCTCACGGGCAGTGCCAGCTTCACTGAGCAGCGCCCAGTACCGGTTGGCATCCAGCGCCTGCTGCCAGCGCGGATTGCCGCCACGACCGGCGGCGCGTCCGAGCAATTCATTGGCATCGCTGAAACGGCCCTGACGCTGGCGCACCACGCCCAGCCCGCCCAATGCGTCGATGTCCTGTGGCTGCTCTTTGAGACGCGCCTGAAATGCCTGTTCGGCGTCTTGCAGCTGATCGTCCTGCAACGCCTTGAAGCCACGCTTGAGGTGCGGGTTCTGTTGCGCCGCCGTAGCGGTCGCGGTCGCGCGGCTGTTCAGCTGAGCACGAATTTCATCGTCATCAGGATGTGATTTGAGGTAGCTCTCGAACAACGGAACATCGGCGGGTCGTGGCACGCCCAGCCAGAGAAGCGCCTGACGCCAGCTTTCGGTGGCTTCGCCGCCCAGCTCCGGCAAGGTCGAGAGCTGCGCCAACTGACGAATGCCGTCAGCCCGGGTGGCTTCATTGCGAATCAACAGCTTGGCCAGCACCAGCCGGACCTTTGAGTCGGGCCGCTGTTGCAGCAGGCGCTCCAGCCCCTGACGCGATTCGCTCCAGCCGTTTCGCGTGTATCCCAGATAACCGTAGAACTCCAGCGCCAGATCGCCCTGCGGTGGCTTGTCTGCCAGCAGCTGTCGATACAGCGTAATGGCCTTGTCCAGGTCACCGGACTCCGCTGCGAGTCGGGCGCTTTCCAGACGTTGCGGGGCATCGCCGGCCTGCAGCGCGATGGCCTGTTCCAGCTGCAATGTCTGCGCGTGGTCAGGGTAGAGCGCACGCAACTGATCCAGATAACGATGGGCGCCGGGCAAGCGGTTAGCCTTGAGTTCGATCAGGCCGAGGCTGTAGAGGGCCTCGATCTGCCGAGGGTCGATGACCAGCAGTTTCTTCCAGATTTCGGTGGCACGGGCCGGGTTGTCATGTTGCTGCCAGTAACGCCCCTGTTCGAGAAGCGCTTGGGCGGCGCTGTCTGCAGCCGCGAAGCCTGGGGCACTCAACAGCGCTGAGAGCATGCCGGAAACGATTACTGAGCGATGTGCGCGCATGACGCCTCCCAGGCAGTGTGCAATTGGCCGTTATCGGTAAAGTGATAACGCTGATCCATAAAACCCAGGGCAAACAGGCTCAGGACAAAGTGGTAATACGGCGGCTGAGCAGCTTTGAGCGCGTCAGGTGTGAGGCTTTGGGCGATGCCCTCTCGCACCCGCTGTGCCAGCCCGTCGCGCAGGGCCGGCTGACCGAGCGCGTCCAGATAAGGCAACAGGGCGGCGGAAAAACCGAATGCGGTGTTGCCAGAGGCAGAGCCGCTTTGGGTCTGGACCTTTTCTGGCGGGTTTCCCGTGCTTGCGACGACGCGCAGCATGCCGCCCAGACTGTCCAGCACGGGTTTGGCCAGCGGATCCTTGCGAGGTGTGATGCCGGCCCAGAGGTAAACCCGAATGGCGTCATAACTGCCCAGATCGCCTTTGACCGGGTCGACAATGAAAGCGCCCTGCCCTGGCGTGTTCTCGCGATAAGAGACCCAGTCAGCGACAAAGCCCTGGGGAGCCGCCGCCTTCAAAAAGGTTGCCGTATTGCGAGCGATGTCAGCCCAGGGGCCGGCGGGATCGACGCTTGCGAAACGACGCAGCAGCGGCACCGGCAGGTAGCTGGGATTCAACTGCCAGAGGCCTGGCTTGATGAAGCCACGAAAGCCCGGCATGAGCATTTTCCCCAGACCTGGCAGATCCTCCACTTCCTGAGCCGCTACATTGCGCAAGATCGCGTGGGCGGCCTGGGTGTAATCATCGCGATGCCAGACCCGGCCCGCTTCCAGCAAGGCATACGCAAACCACAGATCGGCGTCGGACGCAGAATTGTCATCGAGCAAACGCCAGGCGCCTTGCTCGTCACGCCCCCAGAACCAGCCGGGAAGGCGCGTGGCCGCGTTGCCCTGGATCAGGTTGTTCTGCGTCCAGCGCCACAGCGCGTCGAAAGCGCTCTGATCGTTGGCCACCAGGGCGAAGAACATGGCATACGACTGCCCTTCCGAAGAGCTGTGCTGCTGAGGCGTACTGGCGTCCAGCACGCGTCCGTCAGCCTGCACGAAATGCTCATGAAAGGTCTGCCAGAGCGGCCACGCCGGGCTCTGGCAAGCGCTGGCGGCCAAGGCCTGCGGCAGGATCGCCGAGGCCAGCAGCCCGGCCATCCAGCAGGCGGCGCGGCGCACGAGGGTCGTCATGACTTATTGATTCTCCAGACGACGTTTGGCAATCGAACGCAACGTCACATACGCCACGCCAGTCACCAGCGCCACGGCCACGCCGACGATCACCAGCAGCCACAGCACATTGCGCGACATCAGCCACTGCACGTAGCGAATCGGCCCCAGTTCACCGACCCAGTACTGCTGCTCGGCGACCAGTGTTTCGACCGATTTGCCGCGCACCACCACCAGACTGCCCTGAACCTTGTCACTGGTGCTCAGCGCCTGGGTGACGTCAGCCAGACCGTCCGGCTGCCCGCTGGAAATCAGCACCACACTGCGCCCGTTCTTGAGCGGCGATTCGAAGCCGGTCAGGAAGGTGCTGCGCGTGTCGCTGGAAAAGGCCATGGCGATGCGGGCGCGACGCTGGTTTTCTTCCGGGTCCGGGCTCATCCACTCGCGCAGACGGAACGACAGGTCAGAAAACACGAAGCCCTGCTGCTCGCCGCCAGCGATCGGCAGACGATCAGCCCACTGGCTCAGCAGCGGCTGGTTGGCGCCCGAACCCAGCACCAGAATGTCCTTGTCGACGGCGCTGTTGACCTGTGCGGCCTGAATGACCGACACACCGGTGGCCGGATAACCGGTGGACTCGCCGAAACGACCCAGCACGTTCAGGTAGGCGCTGACTTCGCTGGCAGACGCGGCGTCGGGCATGACCACTGCGGTCTGCGACAGGTCGGCCATGCGGGTGAACGGGAAACCCGAGTCCTTGAACACGCCCAGGTTGGGCATGGCCATGAAGTGCTCATAATCGCTGAGGTCCACCGTCGATTCGGGGTCGATGGCGCCGCGCATGTTGTCGATGATGATGTCGCCGCATTCGCCCTGCTTGAGATAATCGAACATGTAGCGAATCTGCAGGCGCGATTGCAGCGCCGCCGAATTGAGCGGCAGGTACATGCGCGCTTCACGGCTGATGGTGTCGTTGCCGCCGGTCAGACGGGCGACGAGGCCGCTGTCGAGGTTTTCAATGGACGGCAGCGGCTCGGCCTTGATCAGGCTGTCGTTGAGGCTGACCATGATCGAGGAATTGTTGGAGCGCTCTTGCGGCGTGTAGCGGTACTTGAGCTTGAGCGGCACGCCCTCTTCACGCCAGCTGAACAGATCCGGCGGCAGGTTCAACGGCACGGTGATGTCGCCCGCATCGTAGCCGGCCACGTTCAATTTTCTGGCTTCGATCAGCTCGCCGAGCTTGACCGCACGGTCGCTGGGCAACCAGTTCGGCGCGTCGTAGGGCTTGCGCGGTTTGAGCGTCTCGACGCGATCGATCAGCACACTGCTGCCGACCAGGCTTTGGCCGCCGACCACCAGCGCATTGACGGCCTGCTTGAGTTCGGCCGA
>JARDZH010000224.1 GCA_029240955.1 Pseudomonas sp.
TGCGCCAGACGCGTTTTGAGCTCGGCCGCTTCCGGCAGCGCTGCAGCCTGGGCGAGGAAGGTCAATTGGGCGCGGGCACCGGCCAGCTCGGCCTTGTGCGCGTCGCTTTTGACCGCGTCCAGAACGGTGCCGGCTTCGGTCAGTTCACCGCGTTCGGCGAGGCAGCGGGCGTACAGAATCAACGCGGTGGCGTTGGTGTTGTCTTCGCTGAGCAGACCTTTGAGGACCGCTTCGGCATCGGCAAAACGGCTGTCAGCGAACAACTGCTGCGCCTGCTTGAGCGGATCCGCAGCCGGAGGCGGCGGCATGACGACATGCTGGTCCAACAGTTTGCGAATTTCCGACTCCGGCTGCGCGCCGGCAAAGCCGTCGACCGGCTGGCCGTCCTTGAACAGCACCACGGTTGGAAGACTGCGAATGCCGAAACGGGCAACGATGTCCTGTTCGATGTCGCAGTTCACCTTCGCCAGCAGCAATTCTCCCTGATAGCTCTCGGTAATCTGCTGAAGCAGCGGCATCAGTACCTTGCACGGTGCGCACCATTCAGCCCAGAAATCCACCAGCACGGGCTGGTCGAACGATTTTTCGATGACGGCCTGATCGAAAGTCGCGGTGGTGGCATCGAAGATGTAAGCGGTGTCCTGGCTCATTGCGTGTCTCGCAGAATCTGAATGTTGCCAACTATAAAGGCCGCAAGGCATTGCTGAAAGCGCCCCTTTGCGTACTTGTCGGTGAGCGTCCGGCTCAATGCGACAACCATTGCAGACGAGCCGCGTGATAGAGGCTCACGTCACGAAATTCGTAAGGTTCGGCCAGGTCCGGCAGGGTATGCGCGTGCAGCATCGTCAGCCGCTGATAGCCTGGATGCTGGAAGTCGCGAACCCGCGAGTCCGCAACCAGTGCCTGCTTGCCTCGGCTCAGGAACTGATCGAGCAGCGGCAGGTTCGCCCGGTCGTACAGCACGTCTGCGACCAGAATCAGATCGTAGCGGTCAGCCTCAGCGAAGAAGTCGGACGAGTACCCCAGCTCCACACCGTTCAGCCGTGCATTGGCTTGGCAGGCAACAATCGCCAGCGGGTCGAGATCACAGGCAACCACTTCAAGCGCCCCAGCCTTGGCGGCGGCAATGCCTGCCACGCCCGATCCCGCGCCGAAATCCAGCACCCGTTTGCCTGCGACCCAATGCGGATGCTCAGCCAGAAATCGCGCCAGCGCCAGGCCGCTTGCCCAGCAGAAACTCCAGTAAGGCGGCTCTTCGAGGATACGCCGGGTTTCATCGGGGCTGAATGCGCGGTCCATGTTTTCGGCGTCGATCAGCCACAGCTTCAGGTCCGTGCCCGGCAGCGCGGTGGTCACTAGGCGGGCATCGCCAAGCAACTCACCGAGCGCCTGTTGAAGCTGTGGCACAGCGGTCATGGTGCTGTGACGAACTGCAGCGGGCCGAGTACCTGAGTCGTCGCTTGCTGAATACGCATCGAAGGCAGGTGCAGTATCAACTGACCGGATTTGCTGGCGCGACCGCGTAGTTCGACCTGACCATTGACCGGAAACGCTTCGGGATTGAAGCGCAGCTGAAAAGGCAGCGATTGACCGTTGCCTTGCAAGGTCGTGCTGGTGAGCAGCTTTTGCGGACGGCCGCGCTCATCGACCACAAGCATCGCCATTTCCACTTCGGCACCGACCGGCACGCCGAGCAACTGGCCGCTGATTTCACGCTGATAGGGTTGAAGCGGGCCGGGTCCGGCTGGAACCTTGAGGACCGGCGCTACCGGCTTGGGTGCGACGGGTTCAGGTGCATCGTTGCTGCTGCAGGCGGCCAGCAGGCCGACCAGACCCAGCAAAACAAGGGGGCGTAGCGTCATGAGAGCTCCACAGGACAAAAATCGAAAGGCTGAGTGACGCTGAAAGAGGCGGTATAGCCGAGCTCGAGCAACTTCATATCGCACCGCAGGGCGTTATATACCGTAAAGCCCAAGTCTTGTCTTGCGGGCGGGATGCGCTACCATGACGCTCCTCATTTGTTTGTTGCCTGCCACCATGCACTGTCCCTTCTGCGGTGCCAATGACACCAAAGTCATCGACTCCCGCCTTGTCGCCGAAGGCGAACAGGTACGTCGCCGTCGCGAATGCCTGGCCTGCGTCGAGCGTTTCACCACGTTCGAGACCGCCGAGCTGGTCATGCCCCGCCTGATCAAGCAGGACGGCAGCCGTCAGCCGTTCGACGAAGAAAAACTGCGCGCCGGCATGCAGCGGGCGCTGGAAAAACGCCCCGTCAGTGTCGAACGCCTGGAAGCTGCGCTGGTGCACATCAAGCACAAACTGCGCGCCACCGGCGAGCGCGAGGTCAAATCTCTGGTAGTGGGCGAGCTGGTGATGGGCGAGCTGCAGAAGCTCGACGAAGTCGCCTATATCCGTTTCGCATCCGTCTATCGCCGCTTTCAGGACCTCAACGAATTCCGCGAAGAAATCGAGCGGCTGGCTCGCGAGCCGGGCAAGGAATGAGCAGTTCTCTGACCGAGCAAAGCGCGCTCGACGTCCACTACATGGCGCGAGCCCTGGAGCTGGCGCGTAAAGGCATCTATTCCGCTCACCCCAATCCGCGGGTCGGCTGCGTGATCGT
Source organism: Pseudomonas sp. (assembly GCA_029240955.1). The sequence goes on from JARDZH010000224.1 coordinate 2,621, forward strand.
TCGCGACGGCCAGATCGTCGGCGAAGGCTGGCACGCGCGAGCTGGCGAGCCGCATGCCGAAGTTCACGCGTTGCGGCAGGCGGGTGACAAGGCGCGTGGTGCCACCGCTTACGTCACGCTCGAACCTTGCAGCCATCATGGACGCACCCCGCCGTGTGCCGATGCGCTGATCGCCGCCGGCCTTGGCCGAGTGGTGGCTGCCATGCAGGACCCAAACCCTGAAGTCGCCGGACGCGGTCTGCTGCGCCTGATGAACGCCGGAATCGTGACCCAGAGCGGCGTGCTGGAGGCTGAAGCGCGAGCGCTGAATAAAGGCTTTCTCAAACGCATGGAGAAGGGCCTGCCGTACGTGCGGGTCAAGCTGGCGATGAGTCTTGACGGCCGTACCGCCATGGCCAGCGGCGAAAGCCAGTGGATCACCGGCCCCGAAGCGCGCTCTGCCGTGCAGCGATTGCGCGCGCAATCAAGTGTCGTGCTGACCGGCGCCGATACCGTACTGGCCGACAACGCTCGGCTGACCGTCCGCCCTGACGAGCTTGGCCTGAATGCCGAGCTGACCGCCTTGGCATCGCTGCGTCCGCCCCTGCGAGTGCTGATCGACGGCCGCTTGCGGGTGCCGCTGGATGCGCCGTTCTTCCAGGCCGGCCATGCGCTGGTCGCCACACAAGCCGCCGCGTCCGCTCGCAGCCATTACGAAGAAGAAGGCCACGAAATCCTCGCGCTGGCCGCCAGCTCAGGGCATGTGGACCTTCACAAACTGTTGATCGAGCTTGCCGCGCGCGGCGTCAACGATGTGCTGGTCGAAGCCGGCCCGCGTCTGGCCGGGGCGTTCACGCGCCTCGGGCTGGTGGACGAGTTTCAGATTTTCATCGCGGGCAAGTTCCTCGGTTCCTCGGCCCGGCCGCTGCTCGACCTGCCGCTGGCGCAGATGAGTGAAGCGCTGGAGCTGAACATCGTAGAAATGCGTGCCGTGGGCAATGACTGGCGAGTCATCGCTCTGCCTGTCGGCGTGCCCGGCGTATAATTCCCGGTTTTCGCCTGCGCGAAAGCCTTGTTCTCCTGGAGGACCCATGTTTACCGGCATTATCGAATCCATCGGCAGCATCCGAGCTCTGACTCCCAAAGGCGGCGATGTCCGCGTTCACGTAGCCACCGGCAAACTCGACTTGAGCGACGTCAAACTGGGCGACAGCATCGCGGTCAACGGCGTGTGCCTGACAGCGGTGGAACTGCCTGGCGATGGCTTCTGGGCCGACGTCAGCCGTGAGACGCTGGATGTGACCGCATTCGTCGATCTCAAGGTAGGCAGCCGGGTCAACCTGGAAAAGGCGCTGACGCCCACCACTCGCCTGGGCGGGCATCTGGTCAGCGGTCATGTCGACGGTGTAGGCGAAGTCCTGTCCCGTGAGGAAAACGCTCGCGCCATCCAGTTCCGCGTCCGCGCGCCGCGTGAGCTGGCCAAGTACATTTCCCACAAGGGTTCGATCACGGTCGACGGCACCAGCCTGACCGTGAACGCGGTAGACGGTGCCGAGTTCGAGTTGACCATCGTGCCCCACACTCTGGCCGAAACCATCATGGCCGACTACTTGCCAGGCCGGAAGGTCAACCTTGAAGTGGACCTGCTGGCGCGCTATCTGGAGCGTCTGCTGATGGGTGACAAGGCCGCAGAGTCGAGCAAGGGCGGGATCACCGAAAGCTTTCTGGCCGAGAACGGCTACCTCAAATCCTGAATTGAAGGGGGTGCCGAGTGGCGCTCAACACTGTCGAAGAACTGGTTGAAGACATCCGCCAGGGCAAGATGGTCATCCTGATGGATGACGAAGATCGCGAGAACGAGGGCGACCTGATCATGGCCGCCGAGTGTGTGAAAGCCGAGCACATCAACTTCATGGCGCGCTTTGCCCGCGGCCTGATCTGCATGCCGATGACCCGTGAGCGCTGCGAAACCCTGAAGCTGCCGCTGATGGCGCCGCGCAACGGCTCGGGTTTTGGCACCAAGTTCACGGTTTCGATTGAAGCTGCTGAAGGCGTCACCACCGGGATCTCCGCCGCAGACCGCGCGCGCACGGTACAAGCCGCCGCTGCCAAGGACGCCAAGGCCGACGACATCGTCAGCCCGGGCCACATCTTCCCCCTGATGGCCCAGGCCGGTGGCACACTGGCGCGCGCGGGACACACCGAAGCCGCTTGCGACCTGGCGCGCATGGCAGGCTTCGAACCCAGCGGCGTGATCTGTGAGGTGATGAACGACGACGGCACCATGTCCCGTCGCGCCGAGCTCGAAGCCTTTGCGCTCGAACATGACATCAAGATCGGCACGATCGCTGACCTGATCCACTATCGGATGATCCACGAACGTACCGTTCAGCGGATTGCCGAGCAGCCTCTGGACAGTGAACT
>JARDZH010000225.1 GCA_029240955.1 Pseudomonas sp.
CCAGCTGCAAGCCGCGCTGCGCCGCGTTGGGCGTGAACGCCTGGACCGAAGCATTGACCAGTTCGATAAGGTTGAACTCGATGCCCTCCATCTGCAGCGCATCACGTTCAATCCGCGAGAAGTCGAGAATGTCGTTGATGACGCGCAGCAGGTGTTCCGTGGATTCGGTCGCCAGCGCCGCGTATTCGGCCTGTTCTTCGGTCATTCGCGTGGTTTCCATCAACTGCAGCATGCCCAGCACGCCGTTCATGGGCGTGCGCAGTTCATGGCTCATCATCGCCAGGAAATCGGACTTGGCGCGGTTGGCCTGCTCGGCTTCCTCACGCGTCTGGATCAGTTGCGCCATGGAGCGCTGTTGCTCCCGGCTGGCTTTGGTGAGATTGGCCGCCAGATTGTTGATGTGCCGCGCCAGTGCGCCCAGCTCTGCATCGTCGCTGACCGGCAGCGGCGTCCCGTAGTCGCCTTGCTGCATCGCCTTGAGCGTTTCGCCCATGTCGCTGATCGGTTGCGCCAGACGATGGGCCAGCCGGCGCGCGAGCAGGAAGGTGAACGCCAGCGCACAGAGCGCAAGGATGCCGGCCTTGAGCAGGATTTCCTGCTGGCGCTGGCTGAACGCTTCGCTGGACATCCCCACCAGCACTCGGCCCATGTAATGTTCCGCAGCCGGCTCGGCCTGCTGGGCGCGGCCGCCCGCAGCGTTCAGCAGCCTGCCGGCATGCGGGGCATGAATGGGCGCCTGGAAGATCTCCATCTGCCGGGACTGATGATCGTTCTGCACCGGCTGCTCTATATAGACGAGCACATTGTTGTCGCTGTCCTGGATCTCCACGTAGCGAACGTTGGGCATCGACAGCGTGGCGCGCATCAGGCCGTTCAGCGCGTCCATGTCGCCCAGAACGACACCCGGCTCCGAAGCCGGTGCCAGCTGATTGGCAATCAACTGCCCGGTGTGGTTCAGTTCCTGGCGCAGGTCTTGAATGCGCACGAACGTAAAAAAACCGATCAGCAAAACGGTCAGCAGCAGGGCCGGGCCCAGGCTGATGATCTGGGTGCGGGTATGAATGTCCCAGTTGCGAGGGGTCATCGCCGGGGTTTCCAGGGGCAGGGGCGAAGATTCAGCGGGTCAATCGTTACTTCCATGCCGGTGCGCTCGTGGTTCTGGTCATGACGTCCTGATCATTGGCAGGGGACGCATAGCAGAGCGGGGCGTCGCGACAAATCAGGCTGGTCGGGGCATGTTAACCGAGATGCGGCGCTTTGCCAGTGAAGATGTGGGCGACGGGCAGCAGCGGAGCCTCCCAGCTGCGGCAGCGACGCCGCCTTGCCGAGTGCAGCCATTTTGTAAACACCCTCTAAGCGCTGGCCGATGCCGTGGCGCTCCGTATAATGCGCCCATCGCCAGCTTATTGGCCCAGGATGGATGGCTTTATGACCCTACAGCAACCTGTTGCGGTTCTCGGTGGCGGCAGCTTCGGCACAGCCATTGCAAATCTGTTGGCGCAGAACGGCCGTCAGGTTCGCCAGTGGATGCGTGACCCGGAGCAAGCCGAGGCGATCCGCGTCAACCGCGAGAACCCCCGCTACCTCAAAGGCATCAAGGTGCGTCCGGAAGTCGAACCGGTCACCGACCTTGCCGCCACGCTGCAGGCTTGCGAACTGGTCTTTGTCGCGTTGCCTTCGAGCGCATTGCGCTCGGTGCTCGCCCCTCACGTCGCGCAGCTGGAAGGCCGGATGCTGGTCAGCCTGACCAAAGGCATCGAACCCCAGACCTTCAAGCTCATGAGCCAGATTCTCGAAGACATCGTGCCCAAGGCGCGGATTGGCGTGCTGTCGGGGCCGAACCTTGCACGCGAAATCGCTGAAGACGCGCTGACTGCCACCGTGGTTGCCAGCGAAGACGAAGCCCTTTGCCGGGAAGTGCAGGCCGCCCTGCACGGGCGCACCTTCCGCGTGTATGCAAGCGCCGACCGCTTTGGCGTGGAGTTGGGCGGGGCGCTGAAAAACGTCTACGCGATCGTGGCCGGCATGGCCGTGGCGCTGGGCATGGGCGAAAACACCAAGAGCATGCTGATCACTCGCGCACTGGCGGAAATGACCCGCTTTGCCGTCAGCCTCGGCGCCAACCCCATGACGTTCCTGGGACTGGCCGGGGTCGGGGATCTGATCGTGACCTGTTCTTCGCCCAAGAGCCGTAACTACCAGGTCGGGCACGCGCTGGGGCAGGGTCTGACGCTGGACGAAGCCGTGTCCCGGCTCGGTGAAGTGGCCGAAGGCGTGAATACCCTCAAGGTGCTCAAGGTCAAGGCGCAGGAAATGCAGGTATACATGCCGCTGGTCGCGGGACTGCACGCTATCCTTTTCGAAGGTCGTACGCTCAACCAGGTCATCGAAGCGCTGATGCTGGCCGAGCCCAAGACCGATGTCGATTTCATCTCGATCACCGGTTTCAACTGAATTCAAACGTGTCAGGGAGAAGGTCTTGAACGAATCCAAGTTCCAGAAAAACGAGTCGATCCTGCTGCGCATCCTCTGGATGCTGGTATTTCTGGTGGTCTGGCAGGTGGCGGAACTGGTACTGGCAGTGATCGTATTGATTCAGCTGATTTACCGGTTGATCTACGGTGCGCCGAGCCTGAGCCTGATGAACATCGGCGACAGCCTCAGCCAGTTTCTGGCGCAGATCGGCCGCTTCGGCACCTTTCACAGCGACCAGAAGCCTTGGCCCTTCGCGGACTGGCCAACGCCGCGCGCCCCGGAAGGCGAAATCGCGCACTACGTCGAACCTGCGCCGCATCCCGCACGCGATGACGAGCCGCGCCTGTGAAACTCTGGATATTGCGTCACGGCGAGGCCCGGCCGCAGACGTCCAGCGATGCCGCTCGCGAGCTGACCGCTCACGGCGGCGAGCAGGTACGCGGCAGCGCTGTTCATCTGCAAGGCCTGCCACTGCAGAAGATCATCGCCAGTCCTTATGTGCGCGCTCGGCAGACGGCCGAACTGGTTCGCCAGGTCCTGGATTTCCAGCAGCAGGTCATCACTGCCCCTTGGCTGACGCCCGACAGCAATCCGCGCCAGGTGCTCGCTGAGCTGGATGAGCAGGACGCGGAGCACGTGTTACTGGTCAGTCATCAACCGCTGGTCGGCGCTCTGACAGGTCTGCTGGTGCACGGCAGCTACCAGCATGCCCAGCCGATGGGCACTGCAACGCTGGTCGAGCTTGAGGGCGATGACATTCTGGCGGGCGGCATGCGTCTGGTGAGCGTGCACCACGCCTGAACTACAACGGCGTCCGGCACGGCGCACGGGTGCCCGATTACCTACAAGCACTCACGAAAGCACTCACGAAAAAGGAATGGAAATGACTGTGTGGCTGACACCCCCCGATACCGATTCTCTGACGGCGGCGCTGAAAAACACCATCGGTGAAGCGCTGGATATCCGCTTCGAGGCCTGCACCGACGACTCGCTCACCGCCAGCATGGTGGTCGATCACCGCACTCATCAGCCATTCGGCCTGCTGCACGGCGGTGCGTCGGTGGTTCTGGCCGAGACGCTGGGGTCGATGGCCAGTTATCTGGTGATCGATTCGAACAAGTTTTTCTGCGTCGGCATTGAGGTCAATGCCAACCACCTGCGGGGCGTCAAGACCGGGCGGGTGACGGGCGTGGTCAAGCCGGTGCATCTGGGCCGTACGACCCATGTGTGGGACATCCGGATTCACAACGAAGAGGGCAAACCCACCTGCATCTCGCGGCTGACCGTGGCGGTGGTGCCGATCGGGCAAGAACCTCCGGCGCGCTGACCCGCATCAGGCGTCACTGCCGCGAGTGGCGGGAGTGCCGCCCTCGATGGCAGTTCCGGGCGTTGTCGACACCGGGGTCGGCTGCGCACAATCCTGATTCGTCTGGCCTTCGGGTGTGTCGGCATGCCGCAACCAATCTTCTTCGCTCACGCCAACGGCTTCCCGTCGGCCACCTACGGCAAGCTGTTCGCGGCGCTGGCGCCGGAGTACGGTGTCGCACATCTGGAGCAGCATGCCCACGACCCGCGCTTTCCGGTCGATGACAACTGGCTGAACCTGGTCGACGAACTTATCCATCACCTGCGCGAGCAGCCTGAGCCCGTGTGGGGTGTTGGCCATTCGCTCGGCGGTCTGCTGCACTTCCATGCCGCCCTGCGTTGCCCGGAGTTGTATCGAGGTGTGGTCATGCTGGATTCGCCAGTCCTGGGGCTCGCTGATCAGTGGCTGATCCGCGCTGCCAAACGCTGGGGTTTCATCGACCGCATCACGCCTGCCGGTCGTACGCTGGGACGCCGCGAATCGTTCGAAAGCCTGGACGCCGCACGCGCGTATTTCGCAGGCAAAACGCTGTTTCGCCGTTTCGATCCCGACTGCTTCGATGCCTATCTGCAACATGGTCTGCTCGCCGAGGGCGCCGAGGGTGCGCCGTTGCGTCTGCGGTTCGACCCGGCGACCGAAATCAGTATCTATCGCAGCGTGCCGCACACCAGCCCGGGCCCTGCGCGCCAGCTCAAGGTCCCGCTGGCGATGGTCCGCGGCCGGCACAGCCGGGTGGTGATGCCCCACCACGGTTATCTGGTCAGACGCCTGAGACACGGCGAGTATCTGTCGATGCCGGGCGGTCACATGTTTCCGCTCGAGCGGCCGGACGACACGGCCACACTGCTCAAGAGCCTGTTCAGCCGTTGGGACGCCCGACTGGCTGCGCAGGCTCTTTCCATGAACGAGCCTGTTCCATGAGCCAGCCTGCTCCATGACCCATCCTGTCGAAGAAATCCGCCTGAACCTGGGCCACATCGAACTCGCCGCGCATCTGTTCGGCCCGGAAGACGGCAAGCCTGTCATCGCGCTGCATGGCTGGCTGGACAATGCCAACAGCTTCGCGCTGCTGGCCCCGCGTCTCGAAGGCCTGCGCATCGTGGCGCTGGACATGGCCGGGCATGGGCATTCGGATCATCGTCCGCCGGGTGCCGGGTACACGATGGCCGATTATGTGCTCG
>JARDZH010000226.1:0-2523 GCA_029240955.1 Pseudomonas sp.
ATCGGCTACCCCGTCTACTTCGTTCTGCGCCGCAAGCTGGCGACCGATAACCTGGGCGGGCTGTGGTTCGACATGGCGTTCATGCTGCCAGTCGGCGTCTGGTTCATTGCTCAGGGCGATCCGCTGGCGATTCAGCAGACGCCTGCGCTGTATGGTCTGATCCCGCTGCTCGGGATCATCAGCGCGTCGGCGCTGGTGAGCTACATCGTCGCCAGTCGCCTGCTGCCGTTCAGCCTGTTCGGCCTGCTCAGTTACGTGGAGCCCGTGCTGCTGGTGGGCGTGGCGCTGCTGCTGGGCGAGAGCATCGGTCGTGATGAATGGCTGACCTATCTGCCGATCTGGATGGCGGTGGTGGTCCTGATCTTCGAAGGCGCCAAGCACGTGCTGGCCCAGCGCCGCCGCAACGCGGCCTGAGGCTCAGTTTTCGGTAAACCGCGCCAGCTGCATTTCCTGAAGGCGACTCAAGGTCCGGCGGAAGGCGAACGACAGATAGCCTTCGGTGTACAGCTCGTCCATCGGCGTCTGCGCTTCGATGAACAGCGGAATGCGCCGGTCGTAGCATTCGTCTACCAGCGCAATGAAGCGCCGCACGCCGTCGTCCTTGGGCGACAGCTGCGGCAGCTCCCGATCCCCTGCCGCCACTTGCTCGGCACCGTCTTCGGTGCCACGCGCGATTTTCGCCTCGCGCTGCGCCGCGCTCAACGCCGGTACTTCGCTCAGCAGGACCGCTGAAAACCGGTCGCACAAGGCAATGAAATCCATCGCCGCCAACGGCTGCTCGCACAGATCGCGATAGCGGCACCAGACCACGGTGTCCGCATGCTGGACGACGTTGATGCTGCGATAACCGAGCATCACTTGCGTATCGTGAACCGGCTGGCCTGCGCTGAGCGCTTCGAATATCGCGCCCAGCGCGCTCGGCTGTCCGGCGTCGCCTACCCAATAGCGCTGCAGCAGCTGGCCGGGGTGCAGTCGATGATCTTCGCCACCGTCCACCGGCACGACCTGCATGAAACGCTGAATCGCGGCAATCGCCGGCATGAAGCGCTCGCGGTTGTGCCCGTGGCTGTACAGTTGCTCGGGCGGCTGGTTGGAGGTGCAGACCAGCACGACGCCTTCCTCGAACATCACCTGCAACAGCCCGCCGAGAATCACCGCATCGCCGATGTCCGTGACGAACAGCTCGTCGAAACACAGCACCTTCACGTCCCGCGCCAGTTCTCGCGCAACCACCGCAAGCGGCTGCGGCGCGCCCATCAATTCGAACATGCGCTTGTGCACCCAGCGCATGAAGTGATGAAAATGCTGACGTCGCGCGGGCACGCTCAGGCTTTCGTAAAAGCGGTCCATCAACCAGGTCTTGCCGCGCCCGACCGGCCCCCACAGATAAACGCCCTTGGCGTTACCGCTGCGCCCGTTCAGTGCCTCGTAACACGCCTGCAGCTGATGCGCCGCCTGCAATTGCGCGTCGTCCGGCTGGAAACCTCGTTCCAGTGCACGTTGATAGGCATCAAGGGGAGACAGAGCAGGCATTGGCACACCGTTTAATGACGTGAATGAGCGCCAGCATAGAGAAGCCCGGCGCGTTTATCAGCCGTGCTGCACGCCGGCACGCTTGAGCAGGTGCTTGCAGCGATCCGACAGATGCACCACGCGCAGATGCTTGCCAGCCTTGGCGTAACGCTCGCGCAGGGTCTTGAGCGCGGCGATGGCCGAGTAGTCGACGAAGCTGAGATGGCGGCAGTCCAGGGTCACGTGCTCCGGGTCCTGCGCCGGGTCGAACTGTTCCAGAAAAGGCGTGGTCGAGGCGAAGAACAGCGTGCCGTGCAGGTGATACAGCTTGCTGCCGTCCGCTTCGATGTGGCTGTCGGCGTACAGCTCGCGAGCCTGCTGCCAGGCAAAATTGATGGCCGCGATGATGATGCCGAACATCACGGCAGTCGCCAGATCGGTGAGCACGGTGACAATGGTCACCGCGATGATCGCCAGCACGTCGCTGACCGGCACCTTGCGCAGCACACGCAGCGAAGCCCAGGCAAATGTCTGCTGCGCGACCACGAACATCACGCCGACCAGCGCCGCGAGCGGGATGCGCTCGATCAAAGGCGACAGGAACAGTACGAACATCAGGATCATCACGCCGGCTACCACGCCAGACAATCGCCCGCGCCCGCCGGAACTCAGGTTGATCACCGTCTGACCGATCATCGCGCAACCGCCCATGCCGCCGAACATGCCCGACGCGATGTTGGCCGCACCCAGCGCCACGCACTCGCGGTCCGGAAAGCCACGGCTCTCGGTGATTTCGTCGGTCAGGTTGAGCGTCAGCAGGGTTTCCAGCAGCCCGACCAGCGCCATCAGCACGGCATAAGGCGCGATGATCTTCAGGGTCTCCAGATTCCACGGCACCTGCGGCAACGCCAGCGCCGGGAAGCCGCCGGCGATATGCGCCATGTCGCCCAGCGTCCGGGTCGGCAGGCCGAGCAGATAGACCGCCAGCCCCACGCCCAGAATCGCCACCAG
>JARDZH010000226.1:2541-7562 GCA_029240955.1 Pseudomonas sp.
CAGACGCGGCAGCAGATAGACCACCGCCATGGTCGTCGCCACCAGCCCCAGCATCACGTACAACGGCGTACCGCTGAGCCATTCTTCGCCCACCTTGAAATGCTCAAGCTGCGCCATGGCAATGACGATCGCCAGCCCGTTGACGAAGCCAAGCATCACCGGATACGGCACCAGCCGCACCAGTTTGCCCAGCCGCAACAGGCCGAACAGGATCATGATCAGGCCGCCCAGCAGCACCGTCGCCAGCAGGTATTGCACGCCCTGCTGCACCACCAGCGCGACGATCACCACCGCCATCGACCCGGCCGCGCCGGACACCATCCCCGGCCTGCCGCCGAACAGCGCGGTCAGCGTGCAGATGATGAATGCGCCGTACAGCCCCATCAGCGGATTCAGATGCGCGACCAGCGCGAAGGCGATGCACTCGGGCACCAGCGCAAAGGACGTGGTCAGACCGGCGAGGACGTCGGCACGGATACGGATCGATTTCATGGTTTACCCGACTGCGCCCCGCAGACGAAAGCGGCGGGAGCTGGAAAAAACCCGGCATGTTACGGCAAATGCCTGACGGCCAGCCAGTAGCGGCGCGCCGGTCGGAGCGGTGGCCGATCAACGCAGCGGGCAACACGCTGAGAAGAAATGTTTATTGAGCGAATCGACCTGCTTGTTAAGGTTCGCCGCTCGACAGAACATTCGACAAGAACAAGAGGAATTACCCATGCGTGGGATCGAGCGGTTTGGCAAAGCGTTGGTGGCACTCGGTGTCGCCGGATTCGTCTCGGGGGCGCTGGCTGATGAAACGCCACCGGATGCCCGGTTGCAGGCCTTCGTTCAGGACGCTGCCCATGCGGTGATGCAACGCAACGACATTCCTGGCCTCTCGATCGCGATTACCGCGAATGGCCAGCAGCACTACTTCGATTTTGGCGTGGCCTCGCGGCAGACCGGCCAGGCGGTAATCCGCGATACCTTGTTCGAGCTGGGCTCGATCAGCAAGACCTTCACCGCCACCCTCGCCACCTGGGCGCAAGCCAACGGCCAGCTTTCGCTGGACGAGCGAATCGATACCTATCTGCCGCAACTGCACGGGACGCGCCTGGGCAAGGTGCCGGTTTATCACTTGGCGACGCACACCGCGGGCGGCTTCCCGCTGCAAGTGCCGGACAAGATCCAGAACACTGACCAGTTGATGGACTACTTCAAGGCCTGGCAGCCGCAGCATCTGGCCGGTACCCATCGCAGCTACGCCAACCCCAGCATCGGGCTGCTCGGCGTGACTGCCGCGCGCAGCATGAACATGCCGTTCGAGCAGGCGATGGAACAGCGTCTGTTCCCTGCGCTAGGCCTGAATGACACCTTCCTGACAGTACCTGCTGACAAGCTGCCGGTGTATGCCCAGGGCTATGACAAGCGCGATTCGCCGGTTCGCCTGAATCCCGGCGTGCTGGCGACCGAGGCTTATGGCGTGAAATCCACCAGCCGCGACGTGCTGCGCTTCGTCGAGGCCAACCTGGATGCAAAGACGCCGGACACCCCGCTCAAGCGTGCGCTTCTGGACACCCGTCGCGGGTATTTTCAGGTGGGTGCCATGACTCAGGATTTGATCTGGGAGCAGTATCCGCGGTCTGCACAGCTGCAAGAACTGCTGGCTGGGAACTCCAGCAAAATGGCGCTGGAAACCCAGCCAGTCAGGGAACTGAACCCGCCCTCTGCGCCGCAGCAGGATGTGTGGATCAACAAGACCGGCTCGACCAACGGCTTTGGCGGGTACGTGGCGTTTGTGCCTGAGAAAAGGCTGGGGATCGTGATTCTGGCGAACAGGAATTATCCGAATGCGGAGCGGGTGGAGCTGGCGTATCGGATTGTGAGCGAGTTCGGTTTGAATTGACGTGGTCGCGGGCAAGCGCGCTCCTACAAATGCCGCGGCGTCTGATTTTGCTGCCGCTGCGCGGCAGATCGCAGGCAAGCCAGCTCCTACACGGCCGGCGTAGGAGCGCGCTTGCCCGCGACCGCGTTACCCGGCTCACTCGCTGAACCTAACCTGAACAAATCGCAAAATCTCAAAACCGGAAAAAAAACAACTACCTTCATTCAAGAATGAGTATCATTATGTTACGCAGTGTTTCCGACACTGAAACATATTGTCACCCTCCCCGTCTTACCCGGTGAACCATGCTCGTTCCTTTCCTGATCATGCTGCGCGAAGGCATTGAAGCCGCGCTCATCGTTGGCATCATTGCCAGCTACCTCAAACAGACCGGCCGTGGCGAGTGGATGCCCGCTGTCTGGATCGGTGTTTTCCTCGCCGCAGCGCTGTCGCTGTTCGTCGGCGGCGGGCTGGAGCTGATGAGCGCCGAGTTTCCGCAAAAGCAGCAGGAACTGTTCGAAGGCATCGTCGGGCTGATCGCGGTCGGTATCCTCAGCTCCATGGTGTTCTGGATGCGCAAGGTCGCGCGCTCGATCAAGCATGCCCTCCACGAATCCCTCGACGCCGCGCTGGGCGGCTCGAAAAACCAGACCTACGCGCTGATTGCCATGGTGTTCTTCGCCGTGGCCCGCGAAGGTCTGGAGACGGTGTTCTTCCTGCTCGCGGTGTTCCAGCAAAGCGAAGGCTCCAGCGCGCCGCTCGGTGCCCTGCTCGGCCTGCTGCTTGCCATCGCTCTGGGCGTTGCGCTCTACAAAGGCAGCATGCGTCTGAACCTGAGCCTGTTCTTCCGCTGGACCGGGTTGTTCATCCTGCTGGTCGCGGCGGGCATTCTCGCCAACTCGGTGCAAGCGCTGCATGAAGCCGGGGTCTGGAACCACCTGCAGGACGTTGTCTTTGACATCAGCGCGACGCTGCCGATGGACGGCCCGACCGGTTCGGTACTGGCCGGTATGTTCGGCTACCAGGACGCGCCAACGGTCAGCACCCTGAGCGTGTACCTCATCTACCTGATCGGAGCGCTGGCATTGTTCTTCATGCCGGCTCCGAGCGCCGGCAAGCCGGCCGCGCGAACCCCATCTTCTGTCACCAACGAATAAGGGCCTCATGTCGAATCCATCTTCAGGGCCTGGCGCACCCGCCAGAGCCCCTCGTGCCTTGCGCCTGGCAGTGGCCGGCTCGGTGATTCTGATGATCGCCGCCGGCGGCCTGTTCTATTACGCCTCCCAAGTGGCTGCGACCAAGCGCGCCGCCAACGCGGGTGCGGAAACCGTGGTCAACATTCACGCGCATAACTGCGAACCGAATGCCTTGACCGTTCCGGCCGGCAAGAACGCGTTCCGCATCGTCAACCGCTCCGAGCGGGCCGTCGAATGGGAAATCCTCGACGGCGTGCTGGTGGTCGAAGAACGGGAAAACATTGCGCCGGGCCTCAGCCAGGTGATCAACGCCAATCTGATGCCCGGCGATTACGTGATCACCTGCGGTCTGCTGAGCAACCCGCGTGGCACCTTGCACGTGACGCCAACCGCCGAGTCGGATGCCAAAGCCAAGGCGCGTCCGTCGATGACCGCCTTCATCGGCCCGCTCTCGGAATACCGCGTGTACCTGAGCCTGCAGGGTTCGGCGCTGATCAGATCGACCACCGCCTTGCAGCAGGCCATCGAGGCCGGCGACCTTGCCGCCGCCCAAGCGGCCTATCTGCCGGCGCGCACCGCGTACCAGCGCATTGCGCCTGCCGCGCAGCGTCTGGCCGAACTGGACAACGCCATCAACGCCCGCGCCGACTACTTCGAGAAGCGCGAACAGGACCCGGGTTTCGCCGGCTTCCACCGCATTGAATACGCGCTGTTCGCGCAGCACAGCGTTGAAGGTCTGACCCCGGTTGCACAGCGTCTGGTGACCGATGTCACTCAGCTCAAGCAGCAGTTGCTGGCCCAGAACCTGGCGCCGGAGCAACTGACCGGCATTGTGGTGCGCAATCTGCGCAGCCTTGCCGACGTGCGCAACAATGGCGAAGAAGAGCGCTACAGCCACACCGACCTGAATGGGTTTGCCGCGAACCTGGAAGGCACGCGCAAAGTCGTCGACCTGTTGCGTCCGCTGCTGGCCAAGAACGGCGGCGACGTGTTGCAGAAGGTCGATGCTGCAGCGGCCGATCTGGACACCACGCTCAACGCACTGAGCACCGACAACGGTTATCGCCCTTACGATCAGGTTCAGGCCGACCAGCGCCAGCAGATCGCTGACAAGGCGCGGGCGCTTGCCGACGCACTCGAGGGCATCGACCCGGCACTTGGCCTTTCAAGCCTCTGATTGACTGGAGCACAGCAGCACTATGAAAAACCCCGACGCCAACAACGCCCCGCAGTCGATTCAGCGCCGCCGCGTGCTGATGGGGCTGGGCGCCGCCGGTGCGGCACTGGCTGGCAGCAGCCTGAGCAACAACGTGCTGGCCGCCGCGCCCGCGCAAGTCACCGAAGCGCCGAACAGCGACAAGACCGAAGACCGCAACGCGTTCCATGGCGTGCATCAGAGCGGCATCGTCAACCCGCGCCCGACGGCGGGCATGCTGGTGGCCTTCGATGTACTGGCTGCCGACCGCGAAGACCTGGAGCGCATGTTCCGCACGCTCAACGAGCGCATCGCGTTCCTGATGACCGGCGGCCCGGTTCCGGAAGTCGACCCTAAACTGCCTCCGCTCGACTCCGGCATTCTCGGCCCGGTGGTCACGCCGGACAACCTGACCATCACCGTTTCGGTCGGCGAATCGCTGTTCGACGAGCGTTTTGGCCTGACCGACGTCAAACCCAAGCGCCTGAGCCGTATGGCGGGTTTCCCGAACGATGCACTGGAAGCGTCCAGCTGCCACGGTGATCTGAGCATCCAGTTCTGCTCGAACACGCCCGACAGCAACATCCACGCTCTGCGTGACATCGTCAAGAATCTCCCCGACCTGCTGCTGGTGCGCTGGAAACAGGAAGGCACCGTGCCGCCACAGGCACCGAAGAAACCGGGTCAGCCGCCGGAAAGCGCGCGTAATTTCCTGGGCTTCCGCGATGGTTCGGCCAACCCCGATTCCAACGATCAGAAGGCC
>JARDZH010000227.1 GCA_029240955.1 Pseudomonas sp.
GTCACGATAATGGTGCTGCCAGGCCCCGGCACCAGTGGACGCATGCCGATGGTCTGCGACAGATCGATGACCGGCAGCGTTTGGCCGCGCAAATTCACCACGCCGCACACGAACGAGTGGCGCTGCGGCATCAGGGTAAGCTTGGGGAGCTGCAGGACTTCCTGCACTTTGAAGACGTTGATTGCAAACAGCTGCCGACCCGCGAGGCGGAACATGAGAATTTCCAGGCGATTCTCGCCCACCAGCTGTGTGCGTTGGTCTACTGTGTCGAGAATGCCAGCCATTTTAGCTCCAGAAGCGTTGATCGTTGAGTCAGCCTTTCCTGTATCGGCTGAAATGAGCCGGACCTTAATCCCAAGAAAGGGGACACGCGGTCATTGATGTCACATTAACATCATGCTCTACTGCTGTCGCTGCCAGGCGCAGTCCCGCACGCTCTCGAACCCGCAAAAAATAAATTGAACTTTTCCCCGCCTAAGGGTGTCCCTTAGCAGCCATCAGGGCTGACCTGATATTTTCTCCTTCTATTTGCCACTATTGTGACGCCTTTCTCATTTGCATGAAGGGAGTCAGGCTTGTGTCCGCTTTTCAATCCTCATCATCAGTCTGTCGATCCCGGTCGCATGTCGAACCGAGACAGTCGGTAAGATCTCGCGGAACAATCCTGACCCGTTGCCACACACTTGCTGGTGCTTCGGGTGTCACTTCGCTTAAATATCAATGTGCCACCATCGAGTTAAATTCGGAAACACCCTACAGACATTCATTCGAATACAACGTTAACTGTCAGCCGTTCGCTGCAAGTGAAACTAACTCGCTGCCCTTGATGTGTGGAGAGACAGGATGCTGAACAGTAACGATTGGCATGAAACCCACGGCCAATTCTTGATCGACTCGCAGGCGCTGCTCTTCAAATCCGAGGAGTGTCTGTCGCACCTCGAACTGTTCGGGGAAGACGAGGACGCCGCCACCTGTCTGCCGGCCACGCTCAACCGGCTCAGTGAACTGGCCGCGAACGCATCCGTGGACTCCATCGCCGACTTCTCCCGCCAGCTGGCTGTCGTGCTCGAACGCCATGGCGCCGGCACTCCTCTGCCGCGCGATGCCCTGCTGGTTATCAAGAGCTGCCTGACCTTGATGTCCTGGCAACTGGAGCTTATCGACCCTCGAACAGGTGAGCTGCCCATGGACGGCGACGAGCAACGGGAGCTGCTCGACCGGCTGGCCGACACCTGCAGCGTGACCGACTCCGCGACGAATTGCGCGATCGAATAGCCTTCAGCGTCTCACGCCGCATTAGAGCGATCGCTCATCCATATGCGGGGTAAATTCAAACTACCGTTTGTTAATATCGAAAGTTGTGCACGGATGTGTAGCTTCATTAAGGTAAGATTGCAGACCAGACCGGAGAAATCCGGTTTTTTCTTGACTTCCTTAGATGCAGTCCTTAATTGTCTGGCTGGTTTAAGCGACGAAGCAGATATCCAAGTTGGGACTGCTACGGGACCGGCGCGGATAATCGTCCGGTCATTGACAAAGACTTTCGGTGACTTCACTCGTTTATGCACGCCAGCACCCCATCTTCAAGGCTCGGGCGTTTCGACAGCCGCCACGCCCAGTGGCTCACGGCTGTGCTGTGCATCGTGGCAGCTGTGGCCAATCTTGCGCTGTTTCTCACCGGAAAATCGGTATTCACACCGTTACTGATGTTCAACATGATGACCTTCGTCATCGTCTGCGCGGTACAGCTGCATTCACGGCGTCTGATCCAATTGCAGCCTCGGGAACTGGCGGAGCGCTTGCTGCACGTTCAAGAGTCGGAGCGTCAGCGCTTGAGCAGGGAGTTGCATGACGACATCGGCCAGATGCTGACCGCCGCCCGGATGCAGAATGACTGGCTGCTGCGTCGCCTGCCTGCGGACCTTCATCCTCACGGCGAACAGTTGGGCACGGTGCTGGAAGAGACCCTGAACAAGGTGCGCGACCTCTCGGCGATTCTCAACCCGCGCCAGCTGTCGAGCCTGGGTCTGGAGGCCAGCCTGCGTGCACATCTGATCACTACCCTCGCTGACAGTCCGGTGCGCTGGAGCTTCGAATGCCAGCAGCGCGTAACCGGCGTTCCGGACGAGATGGCCATGGCAGCGTTCCGCATCACTCAGGAAGCCGTGACCAACATGCTCCGCCATGCCCAGGCGCGCAATCTGCTGGTACGCCTGCAGCGCCTGCCCGCCGGACTTTCCCTGTTCATCAGCGACGACGGCATTGGCTTCGAGCCGGCCATCGACCCTGCGGGTGAAGGTCAGCGCGGCATAGCCGGCATGACCGAGCGCGTCGCCCTGCTCGGCGGTTGCTGGACGCTCCACAGCTGCCCGGGTCAAGGCACCCGTATCGACGTGCTGCTGCCCTGGCCCGCCCGCGAACGGGAGCGCGCAACCTCCTTTAAGAAGCCTCAATGACTTGCAATCTACTACTGATCGATGACCATTCACTGATCAGAGCCGGCGTGCGCGCCATGGTCCTGGACATCCCGGGCTATGCGGTCATCGGTGAAGCCGCCGACGCCACGCACTTGCCGGCTCTGGCACTCGAACTCAATCCCGACATCATCCTGCTGGATATCAGCATGAGGGAAACCAACGGCCTTGACGCTCTGGAGAGCCTGCTCAAGGTCCGTCCGCTGAGCAAGGTCCTGATCCTGTCGATGCACACCGATCCGGACATCATCATGCGTGCGCTGGAAATGGGCGCTCATGGGTACCTGCTCAAGGATGCGACCTCGACGGAACTGCACCAGGCGCTCAACGCGTTGCGCTATGACGAGCGGTATCTGAGCCCGGCGATCGCGCACACCGTCATCAATCGCGCGCTGCGTGGCAACCCGCTCGCGTCAGCAACGCGACTGGCGCAGTACAACCTGACCGCGCGCCAACTGGAAATCCTGCGGCTGATCGTGCGTGGTAAATCGACCCGGGAAATCGCCAGCGGCCTGAACCTCAGCATCAAGACGGTGGAGACTCACCGTGCGCAGATCATGAAGCGTCTGCAGATCTTCGACGTCGCAGGCCTGGTGCTGTTCTGTGTGCGTGAAGGCATCATCAGCCTGGATGACTGAGTTGCGCCGTCTGGCCAAGTACCGGTGAGTCCTTGGGCAAATGCACCAGAATGGCGGCAGGTCGTGCGACGAACCGCAGGTCCTCGCCGGTCAGCGGCTCCCCATCCAGGTTGATATCCAGACCCTGCGCGGACTTCAGCTCGACCCAGGGCAAGCGCGCCCTGATGAACATGTTGTCGATGCCCAGTCCACCTTCGAGCAGGCTTCTGAGGGTGCCGACCACTTCCTGAGGTGCCGGCAGAATGCTCACGTCCAGCAATCCGTCATCGGCCACTGCGGTCGGGCACAGCACATGACCGCCGCCCGCCTGCCGGCCATTGCCGATACCCAGCGCCAGCAGATCGCCGCGCCAGTGGAAGTCCGGCCCGGTCAGCTCGCCGTGAGCGGCATGCAGCTCGCTGAACCGCGTCAGACCGGTGAACAGATAGGCCGCGCCGCCCAGCACCTTCTTGAGTTCCTCGGACGTGTTGGCCGTGACCTGACTGCCGAAGCCTCCGGTCGCCATGTTGAGAAACAGCTTGCCGCCGACCTCGCCCAGATCGACCGCTGCAGGCGTTTCGTCGAGCAAGTCCAGCGCGTCGGCCACTTCCAGCGGAATGCCGGCAGCCCGGGCGAAATCGTTGGCGGTGCCGAGCGGCAGAACCGTCAGGCTAGCCTGCTGGTCGGCGCGTCCGATCGCTTCGGCGATGTCCCGCAGCGTGCCGTCGCCACCGCCTGCAACGATTCGACTGTGCCCCGCCGCCAGCGCCTCGCGGACCAGCCGCTGCGCGTCGCCGCCTTCCCAGGTCAGGCGGACTTCAAGATCCCATCCCTGCTTGCGTTTCTCTCCGACGGCCGCACGCACTTCTTCATTCAGCGATTGCTTGCCGTGCAATATCAGCATTGCCCTGCGTTGTGTCATGACCCCCTCCAAAAAAGTGACCTGTAAGAAAAGCCCTGCGAGCGACGCGCATCCATGTCGGCGCTGATCAGTGACTTCCCACTGAACGCGGACACTTTTCATACAGCGCTTGAATCTGACCCCTGACAGACAAAAAAAGCCCTTGCTAAAGCGATTTTTTTTCAGCGCGCCTCGAACGCGCGCTGCCCCCCGTAATCACTGAGGATCAGGCCCGATCTTGAGACATTGGCCGATCGTCGGATTAACAGTTTCTGAGCGCACACAGCTGCAAGGCCCGTTTCATGAGCTTTACTGTGAAGCGTCCACCCGTTCGGATATATTTTTTCTTAAATCGATGAAATGCCGTCAATAAATGGATGGACCTGACGACATAGATGCATGAGGGACACCCGTTTCAACTATGAAAAATATCTTGCGGTGACAAGTTCCTGACTACGCTTGAGCGGAGTCGGATTAAAGCTGTTTTTTTGACAGTAAGTTTATTACCGGCATGTTCGGTCGATGCGTGGGGCATCGATTGGCAGTGAGGGAGCTTTATGCGGTTGCATCCAGTGGACAGTCTTTCGCTGACACGTACCAGCCTCGTCGAATATTTCCTGCTGGGCATTCGTCTTGCCCACGGTATCGCGGGCGTACTGCCAGGGGTTCTGATCCTCGCATTCATGCAGGATCACAGCCTTGCCAGCGCCCAGAACTATGTGGCCATGCAAGTGTTCTTCGGCGTGGTGTGCATATTGATCTTTCAGGCGCTTGGGGTCTATTCCGAGGCGCTGTTCAGCAATGCCCTGCGTTTTCGCATGATCGTTCTGGCCTGGTCGACCGCTTTCGGCCTGATGCTGTTCATGCACCATACCCTGGGGCTGTTCGACTACATCAACAATGACCAGATGGTGCTCTGGTATCTCTCCAGTCTGGCGCTGTTCCTGATCGTGCGGTTGCTCCTGCTGATGGTCTTCAAGCGCCAGATGCACAAGGGTGTGTTCCTGCAGAGTTCGGTCATCCTGGGC
>JARDZH010000228.1 GCA_029240955.1 Pseudomonas sp.
CGGGTATCGCCGAGCTGCAGGGCGTGACCAGCGCGCACATTCAGGATCTCCCTGCCGGCCGCCCGACGCGAGTGACTGCCGGAACCGCTGGCCAGACGGCGGAAGCGGGCGCTCCCAGCGATTACCTGATCGGCTTTGCCAACCCGCTGATTCTGTCGCCGTCTCCATTGCTGCCGCCCAGTACCTTGCTGGACGACGCACTTTTCAAAGTGCTGGCTGACAGCGAAGCCATTGCCGCTGGAGAACGCTGGGCGGGCGACTATGGTTTTGCGTGGGACGAGGTTGGCGGCTGGGTGCGTATCGAGCCTCAGGAATGGAGCATGGCGCACCCTCCGACGGCGATCCAGCAATCGCTGGCCGACGCTGCTTATGACACGCCGGTCGCCGACCGGTCGATCATGCACACGCTTGCCAACTTTCAGGGCAAAGGCCTGGACCAACAATATTTCATTCTCGACGCGGAAATGGGCAGGGTACGCAGTACGTTCTTCACCCGGCGCCGGAAGCTGCAAACCGATGCGCAGTCCATCATTTCCACCGAACTGCCGCCACGCCCCACACTGCCGGCCGTTGAGCCGCACGCCAGTCTGCCGGCGTTTCTGAGCGAGCTATATCAGCACACCGATGGCCTGATCATCGGCGAGGCGCATTCCTCCATCGCCAGTAAAAAACTGATCATCGACCACTTGCCGTTGTTGTCGCAGCAGAAGGTCAAAACGCTGTACATGGAACATCTGTTGACGGACCTGCACCAGGCCGACCTGGACCGTTTCGCCGAAACAGGACACATGAGCAAAACCCTGTTGCATGATCTGAGGCAGCTGGACCGGGGTCATCACACCGATCCTGACGGGGTCTACACCTTCGAGCGACTGGTGATCCGAGCGCAGCAACAGGGCCTGGAAATCCGTGCCATCGACTGCACGGCGAGCTATCACCTCAAAGGGCTGCTGAACAAGGCCGAGACTTCCCGCCAGCAAATGATGAATTACTTCGCCTCACGGACCATCGCCAGGCATCAGGAGGTCATGGGCTCACATAAATGGATTGCGCTGGTAGGCAACAGCCACTGCAACACCTTCGGCCTTGTCGTGCCGGGCATTGCCGAGTTGCAGGGCGGCATCGGCCTGCGGGTGATCGACGTATTGCCCGGCAAATCCACTGGCATCACGCCCGATCCGGGAGAACTGCTGCCGCAAGGCATGACGCGGCAGACGGCTCAGGTCCGCGCAGACTTCCGGGTGGAAATGGAAGTGAACCGCCCCGCGACCATCATCCGGCCACCCCAGCCGCTTCCTCTGGAAGAGCGACTGGTCAGGCCCGGGATGTTTCTGATCGAACAGGGAGAAGGCGACTTGCAGACGGTGGTCCACCGCTCTCGCGATATGCGAATTCTCCATACACCCGTTCAGGTCTCCGAGCATGGCAAGCTTTTCGTAGAGCGGCCGAGCTGGACGTCAGTCCATCTGACGTCCTTTGACGACATGGATGCACTGATCGCGGCGCTTCAGAGCATCAATCTGACCCGCGTCGGCTGACGCGCGAGGGCGAGCGCGACCTCAGGTCGCCTCGCCCTTGGGCAGGCGCTGTTCCAGCAACTGGTGCAGCGCGCTGGTCTGTGGCCAGTTGCGCATGAAGCGCGCCCGGTCACGGGCGAATGCCGCCGTGAACGAACCCTGGGTGCTGTGCTGCTGCATGGCGTCCAGATCGATCAAGGCCCAGCGATCACCCTGCCAGAAGATGTTGTGGCCCTTGAAGTCGCCGTGGCTGATGCGCTCGCGAATCAATTGTTCGAACAGCTGATCCAGCGCCAGCAAATCACTTTCCGGCACATCGCCCGACTCCACATAGGGCGCAAATCGCTCGATGATATCCGGTCCGTCCAACGCCTCGGTCACCAGATAAGCCTTGCTGCGCAAACCGAGAAAGCGCGGCTCCCGAACAGCCAGCGGTTTGGGCGTGGCAATGCCCAGAAAGGTCAACCTGTTGGCCTCGCGCCACGAATGCGCAGCGCGGCTCGGGCGCCAGAAACGCTTGAGCCAGTGGCTGAAATCCTTGATGTTGTAGCGCTTGATGACCAGCGCGCGGCCGTTCACGTCGACGCGTGCAACGCTCGCCGAGCCGCCGGTCTTGTAAATGTGCCCGCCATCGATCAGGGCGTCGGCTTGATCGAGCACAGGCAACAGCGCGCTCTGCTCTTCACGACGGACAGCCTGAAACAACGAGGCGTTGTCGACGACGCTGAACAAGGTGCAATCGCGCCCGGTTTTGCTCAGAAAGTCCTTCAACCGTGTGCCGCGAACCTTGTCGATCTGTTTTTGCAGCGCCTCCATCGGCAAGCCGTGCTCGGCGTTGCTCAACAGATAGTGCACCAGTAACTCTTCGGTGAAGGGTTCGAACGACTTGGGTAGCTGCGCGAAGAAAACGCCGAGGTTTTCCAGCACCTTCTGTCGCGACAGCGGCTGCCCGGCCTGTTCAACGCAGATACCCGCACCATCGATCAGATACAACTGGCCCTTGTGACGCAGCAGGTTGTCCAGATGCAGATCTTCCTGCCACAGCCCTTTGGCGTGCAGCAGGGCGATGGCTGACAAGGCTTCGGCGAGCACGGTTTGCTGCTCGTCCGCCAACGGCGGCAGGTGTTCGACTTCAGACCAGGCATCGCCGAGACTCGGCGCCTCTTCCAGCCATTCGAACAACAGCCAGCCGCCCTCGCCTTCTGCCAGGCCGTCGGCCAATAGCAGAGGCGTGGTCATGCCCTGTTCGGCCAACAGCCGCACGCCGCTCAATTCGCGTTGAAAATGCCGCGCTGCCCGATTGCCGACCAGCAATTTAGCCAGCACCGGCCGGCCGCGCCACACCGCTGCGCCCACATAGCGCTGGCCTGGCAACACGCGCAGCAGTGACAACACGTGCAGATCGGCGGTACCCGCGGCATCGGCCAGTGTCAGCGTCATTGGCAGTTGAGGAGTACGTCCGGCGTTCTTGAGTTCAGACAAACGCATCAGCGGTTCTCTTTCTGGTCACGGTATCGAGGGTCGCGCTTGTGCTGCCCGCGTTGTCCGAGCCGGGCGTTCCAGACGTCGACCTGAGCGCTGTCGGTGGCGGCATGCAGATAGGCGGCCAGCAGTTCACGTCTTTCGGATTCTCCCCACATTGGCGCGCGGCGCAACAGGGGTTCCAGATCCTTGATCAGGTCACGCTTGCCGAACAGCGCCGGGCGAGTCTTTTCCAGGTCGATCAGTTGCGCCTGATAATGGCCGCCGCGTTCCTGCAGAAAGATGTGCTTGGGGTAGAAGCAGCCATGCACCTGCCCCGCCTTGTGCAACGTATGCGCCAGCTCGCCGCAGGCTTTGAGCACCGCAGAGCGTGCCGGGGCGGCAAGGCCGGACCATTGAGTCAGCAGCGTATCGAGATCCGTCCAGCCATCCAGCGCGCGGGTCATGAGAATCGCCTGCCGCTCACCGCTGACTTTGCGTTCCCCGTAAAACGCCGCCTGCAGCGCCGGGATGCCCAGCTTCTGGTAGCGACTGATATTGCGAAACTCCCGCGAAAACGACGGCTCGCCCAACGGATGGTGCAAGGTGTAGGTCAGATAGTTGCTCTGACGCTTGAGGTAAAACCCTTGGCCCTCCAGCTCCAGGCGAAACACGCTGCTCCACCCGCCGCGCCCGGTGTTGGGCTCGTCGACGGCGTCGAGTTGCACGTCCCACAGGGATTGGAAGTCGGTCAGGCCGTGACGCTCCAGCAGCGCCTTGTCGGCACTGGCGATGAACACGCTCATTCGCGCCCCTCGAAAAAACTGATGACATGGCGAATGCGCTTTTTATCGGAAGCATTCAGGCGCGCACGCTGACGATACTGCAGGTAGAAACGCAGCCGCTGAGTGGCAGACAAGTGATACTTGGCGACCTTGTCCAGACAAGCGAGGTCTTTGGTAATCCGGTAGCGCAGCATGAAGCTCCACCAGAATGCGCCATTGGGGCAATCGATAAAAAACAGTCGGTCCTGGTCATCGACCAGCAGATTGCGCCATTTCAGATCGTTGTGGGTGAAATGCCGGTCATGCATGGCGCGAGTGCACGCCGCCAACTGACGGCTGATGCTGTCGACCCAGGCGCGATCACCCAGCCGAGGATCGTTGCGCTTGGCAACCGCCGAGAGATCCTCGGTGTTGGGCAACTCTCGGGTAATCAGCGCGCCCCTGTCGTAGGCTGCGCCGTTACGCTCCAGGCCCCAAGCCACCACTTCTGCAGTCGGAATGCCCCATTTGGCAAAACGCTTGAGGTTCTGCCACTCGGACTTCACTCGCGGTTTGCCCAGATACCGGCGCAGGCCCTTGCCCGCCCCGCTGTAACGTTTGACGTAATAGTTGACCCCGTCACGTTCGACCCGAATGACCTCCGACAGCGGATCGCGGGTCAGGCGATGGCCCTCCAGGGCGAACACCGCGTCCAGGCTGCCGAAATCCGCTTCAAGAGACGCGTACTCCGGTTCCAGAAACCAGCCTGCCATCAGAGCGCGCCTCCGTAACGCACCTTGCGCTCAAGCAGTTTTTCGGCCTTGCGCTCCAGCCAGACCAGCAACGCGGCCTCTTCTTTGAGGATCTCGCGCAAGGGCTTGAGGAAATAGCCCTTGAGAAAGCGCAGCTTGTCGCGGCGCGTCAGGCCGATGTCCAGCGCCGAGTAATACAGCGCGCCCAGGTCCTTGTTGCGCCAACGCAAAGGTACTGCAGTGCGGGTTTGTGCACGATGCAGGTCGATCACGGACAGGCGGAAATCGTCAGCGCTCACCGGTTTGTCGGTATGCAGCAGAAAATGGCAGATATAGCAGTCTCGGTGGTTGACGCCTGCGCGGTGCATCATGCCGACCATGCGCGCCACTTCGGCGATCAGGGCACGTTTGAGGCGTGGTTCTGGCGGTTCCTGGAGCCAGTTGCGGCTCAAGTCTTCAAGACTTTCGGTCGGCGCCAGCTCTTCCGTCACGATGAACGAATGCTGAGCAGCCGGGTTA
>JARDZH010000229.1 GCA_029240955.1 Pseudomonas sp.
GGCAGCAGCACGGCGAACAGCGGCGAGAAGCCGAACACCAGGCTCGATGGTCCGAGCAGGTCCTGGATGATGCGGAAGGTGAAGCCCACCAGCACGCCGGTGAAGACGCGTTGCCCCAGGGTCACCGAACGCAGCGGCCCGAAGATGAACGAGATCGCCATCAGCACCAGCGCGACCGTCACCAGCGGTTGCAGCACCTTGGTCCAGAACGCCAGCCAGTAGCGGCCGTTGCTCAAGCCCTGATCCGCCAGATAATGCGCATAGCTCCACAAACCTGTGATCGACAGCGACTCCGGTGGCATGACCACGGTGCTCAGCAGTTGCGGGCTGAGCGATACGTCCCAGCGTTCGGTCGGCGTATTGATGACTTCGGTCGCGCCTTCGCGGAACCAGGTGGTCGCGACGTCTTTCAGCTCCCACGAATCAGTGTTGAAAGTCGCCTGACGAGCGAAACTCGAGGAAATCATGTGGCGCTGATCGTCGAAGCGATAGCGCGTCACACCGTACATGACGCCGTTTGGCTGCACGCTGTTGATGTGAATGAATTCGTCACCCTGACGGTGCCACAGACCGTGCTTGGCGCTTTGCGCGTCGCCGCTGCCCTGAGCCAGCGAACGTGCAGCCTGCGCCTGATTCTCGGCGTAAG
The DNA here is from genome assembly GCA_029240955.1 of Pseudomonas sp. The sequence goes on from JARDZH010000229.1 coordinate 647, forward strand.
GTGCGACGTACTCGCCGACCAGAACGCCCGCCACCATCAGGAACAGCATCGGCTTCATGACCGCCCAGACGATACGAGCGATGGAAACGCCCGCCGCGCGCATGATGGTGAGTTCGCTGCTGCTGGCCAGGCTGCCCAGGCCGATCAGACAACCGATCAGCGCCGCCATCGGCAGCATTTCGTAGACCCGCCGCGGGGCCGTCAGCAGTACGAAGCTGCCGGCGTCCCACAGGCTGTAGCTGTCGCTCACATCGCCCATTTCGTCGATGAACGCGAACAGCGAAGCCAGGCCAAGAATGATCCCGAGTACCGCCAGGATCGCCATGAAGACGCTTTTACCAATGTACCGATCGAGCTTAACCACGAGCCACCTCCGAAACGCTGCGGCGACTCGCCATTTTCAGCCGCAAGGGCTCCCAGTAAAGAAGGCCCAGACCGATCAGCAGGAACAGCCCGTGCACCCACCACATGCCCAGCGCCTGCGGCAGCTTGCCTTTCTCCAGCGCGCCGCGCACGGCGATCAGGATGGTCAGGTACGACATGTACAGCAGAATGGCCGGCAGAAGCTTGAGATAACGGCCCTGACGTGGGTTGACCCGCGACAGCGGCACGGCCATCAGCGTCACGATGAACACCAGAATCGGCAGGGAAATACGCCACTGCATTTCAGCCTTGGCGCGCGGCGTGTCGGTGCTCAGCAGTTCGCTGGTCGAGATCGCCTCGCGGTCGGTGATTTCATTGCTGATATCCGGCTTGGGCAGCATCGCGCCGTACGTGTCGTACTTGATGACGCGGTAGTCGGCCTGGCCCGGACTGCCGTCGTAGCGGTAACCGTTTTCAAGGATCAGGAACCGGGTGCCATCAGGCCGGACTTCCTGACGGCCCTTCTCGGCCACCAGCACGGTGATGCCGCGGTCCTTGGTCTTGTCGGTGGACATGCGCTTCTCGGAGATGAACACGCCGCCAAGCTCACCGCGGTCTTCCGAAAGCTCTTGGGTATAGGTGACTCGCGTGCCATCGCGCAACGCCTGGAAACGACCCGGCACCAGCGTGTCGAATTCGGTCATGGCGTCCTGTTTGTTGATCAGCAGCGAGAACTGGGTTGCGCCCTGAGGCGCGAGGCTGAAGCTCAGCCAGGCAACCAGCAGTGCCACCAGCGCGGCCGGCGCCATTGTCATGGCGAGCAGACGTTGCTGGCTCATGCCGGTCGCCGACAGCACGGTCATCTCGCTTTCGAGGTACAGCCGGCCGTACGCCAGCAGAATGCCGAGAAACAGACCCAGCGGCAGAATCAGCTGCAGAAAGCCCGGCAGACGAAAGCCCATGATCATGAACAGCACGCCAGGGTCCAGCGCACCGGACGCAGCCTGGGCCAGGTATTTGATGAAACGTCCGCTCATGATGATGACCAGCAGCACGGCACTCACCGCGCTCATGGTAACCAGCACTTCACGGGACAGGTAACGAAAGACGATCAAACCAGACACTCCAGAGTTGTCAGGCTCAGGCAGCCAAACAGGGAAAATGTGAGCCGCGGCAACCGGAGACTCGCGGTCGGCAAGCAGGCCGGCCACCAAAAAATATGCGGCATTATCCTGTGATTGACGAGTTCTGTCACGGCGCAAGCTGGATAGTTCGCACATACCCGTCCTACAAGCCTTTGATCGGGGTTGTCAGGGGTCGTGCGGCGGGGTCAAACTGCGAGGCTTATCGCTGGCATTGTCCTGCAAAACACCTGAGTCGTGCCGCGTACGTCATTCACCTTGCGACTCCCACAGATTATTCGAGGACCCGACATGGAATTGGTTGTTAAAAGCGTAAGCCCCGAAACCTTGAAAACCGCCACGCTGGTGGTCACTGTCGGTGAAGACCGTGTCCTGGGCAGCGCTGCACAGGCTATCGACACCCTGAGCGGTGGTGCCATTGCCGCCGTCCTCAAGCGCGGCGACCTGGCGGGCAAGGTTGGCCAGAGCCTGCTGCTGCACAACCTGCCAAACCTCAAAGCCGAGCGCGTGCTGCTGGTGGGCGTCGGCAAGGAAACCGAACTGTCGGACCGCCAGCTCAAGAAAGCGGCCGCCGGTATCCTGTCGACGCTGAAGAGCCTGGGCGGCGCTGACGCTGCCATCGTGCTCAACGGCTTCGCCGTCAAAAATCGCGACGCCTACGGCGCAACGCGCCTGCTGGTCGAAGCCCTGGCGGATGGCGAATATGTCTTCGACCGCTTCAAGACCCAGAAAGCCGAACCCCGCGCGCTGAAGAAAATCACACTGGTTACTGACCCGCTCAGCGCTGCCGATGTCGAGCGTGCCGCCGAGCAGGCACAGGCCATCGCAACCGGTATGGCGCTGACTCGCGATCTGGGCAACCTGCCGCCGAACATCTGCCATCCCACTTACCTGGGCGAGCAAGCCAAGGCGCTGGGCAAGACCTTCAAGAACCTCAAGGTCGAAGTGCACGACGAGAAGAAGCTCGCCGAACTGGGCATGGGTTCATTCCTGGCCGTGGCTCAGGGCAGCGCTCAACCGCCGCGTCTGATCGTCATGAACTATCAGGGCGGCAAGAAGAACGAGCAGCCGTTCGTGCTGGTCGGCAAAGGCATTACCTTCGACACCGGCGGCATCAGCATCAAGCCTTCTGCAGGCATGGACGAAATGAAGTTCGACATGTGCGGCGCTGCCAGCGTGTTCGGCACCCTGCGCGCGGTTCTCGAACTCAAACTGCCGATCAACCTGGTCTGCATCCTGGCCTGCGCGGAAAACATGCCGAGCGGCACCGCGACCCGTCCGGGCGACATCGTCACCACCATGAGCGGCCAGACCGTCGAAATTCTCAACACCGACGCCGAAGGCCGTCTGGTGCTGTGCGACGCGCTGACCTACGCCGAGCGTTTCAATCCACGCGCCGTCATCGACATCGCCACACTGACCGGCGCCTGCGTCGTGGCATTGGGCGGTCACACTTCCGGCCTGCTGGGCAATAACGACGTGCTGATCGAGCAACTGCTGGATGCCGGCAAGCGTGCCGACGACCGCGCCTGGCAACTGCCGCTGTTCGATGAGTACCAAGAGCAGCTGGACAGCCCGTTCGCCGACATCGCCAACATTGGTGGCCCGAAAGGCGGCACCATCACGGCGGCCTGCTTCCTGTCGCGTTTCACCAAGGCCTACGAGTGGGCGCATCTGGACATCGCCGGCACGGCATGGCTGAGCGGCGGCAAGGAAAAAGGCGCCACCGGCCGTCCGGTTCCGCTGCTGACTCAATACCTGCTCGACCGCATCGGCGCTTGAGTTGACCTGCAACGCATCGCCCCGCGCGGCGATGCGTTGCATGCTCCGGAACTCCCATGACTCAAGTCGACTTCTATATTCTTCCCAGCGCAGACCCGGCAGCCCGCCTGGACTTCGCTTGCAAACTGACGGAAAAAGCCTGGCGGCTCGGCCACAAGGTCTATGTGCACTGCACGGACGTGGCGCAGCGTGACGAGCTCGATGCCCGGCTGTGGAGCTTCAAAGGCGAGGTTTTCCTGCCGCACGGCGCTGCCGAAGCCGACAGCGATGCAGCTGTCGTGCTGGGCCTGGGCGATGACTGCGGCTCGCATCAGGACCTGCTGGTCAACCTCGACCTGCGCATTCCGGCGTTCTTCAAAAGCTTTGCCCGCGTGGCGGAGATCGTTGTCGAAGAACCCGCCATACGCCTGGCCGCGCGAGAGAGTTTCCGCTCGTACCGCGAACAGGGCTATCCTCCGCAAGACCACCGACTGCAGCGTCTTTGAGGGCACGATGGATACTTCAAAAAAAGCGGAATCGGCACACCTGCTCGACGACCTTGAATCGATCCGCCAATTGTTGGGCGACGATAACCTTCAGCCTCCGCTGTTGACCGACACCCTTCATCGAGAGGGCCAGATCCCGCTGTTGTTCGACGTGGTCGGCAACCGGCCAGTCGTGATCGACGAACCCGATGAACATGTCGATGACATCCCGGTTCTCGTTGTCGAGCCCGCGCCGCAAGCGCCTGCGAACGAGACAGCATCGAATGCCGATGCCCCTCTCTATCTGGATCGTGAACTGCGCGCCGCCGCAGAACTGATCATGCAGGACGTGATCGACGACTTCGCGCCGCATATCGAAACCGAGATCAAACGACGCCTCGACGCGCGCATGGAGCGCTTGTTGAGTCAGTATCAAGGTTGACTGCCACATCGCGTCCGCAAGAGTGACGAAGGCAGCCCGGCAGGCGTGAGCCTGTGGCCTGCGGCTGCCCCCCTCGCTATACTTGTCGGCTTTCCCGAATTAATGCCACAGGTTCCCGCCGCGCATGGACAAGACCTACCAGCCGCACGCCATCGAAACTTCCTGGTACCAG
>JARDZH010000230.1 GCA_029240955.1 Pseudomonas sp.
ACCAGACCGTCGCTGTTCCAGTGAATCTCGTCCAGCCAGTCTTTCATATCTACTCCGGCAGCCGGGCTTGAAGCCCGGCGGGTTGAACAGTGTGCCAGCGCCATGCGTTGCTGGCTATCGGCGAACGATCAGATACAGCCCGGCGACCAGCATGATCGCGGCAGGCAAAGCCGTCAGCGTCAGCATTTGCGTACCGGCCTCGCTCATGGTCCAGCCCTGCAGCACACCGCCCACCAAGAGCGCTGAACCGGTCAGGCGCAGCGCCCAGCCGTCGTTGCGTTCGTGCCACGGTTTGGGCGGATCGGACGCATGCGGTTGCGACAGCCGTTCAAGCAGATCGCGAGTCATGTTGGCCATGTGCGGCAGCTGTTCGACCTGAGACTGCAGGTTGCTGAGCAGGGTCTTGGGACTGACGCGCTCGCGCATCCAGCGCTCCAGGTACGGCTGAGCCGTGGCCCACAGGTCCAGGTCCGGATACAGCTGACGGCCCAGGCCTTCGATGTTCAGCAAGGTCTTTTGCAGCAGCACCAGTTGTGGCTGGACTTCCATGTTGAAGCGTCGCGCGGTCTGGAACAGACGCATCAGTACCTGACCGAACGAAATATCCTTGAGCGGTTTCTCGAAGATCGGCTCGCAGACGGTACGAATCGCCGCCTCGAACTCGTTCAGCTTGGTTTCCGCCGGCACCCATCCAGAATCGATGTGCAGTTGTGCCACCCGGCGATAATCGCGCTTGAAGAAGGCAAACAGGTTACGAGCCAGATAATCCTGATCTTCCGGGGTCAGACTGCCGACGATGCCGCAGTCGATGGCAATGTATTGCGGGTCCCACGGGTTGACCGTGCTGACGAAGATGTTGCCCGGGTGCATGTCGGCATGGAAGAAACTGTCGCGGAACACCTGGGTGAAGAAGATCTCCACGCCACGCTCGGCCAGCAATTTCATGTCGGTGCGCTGATCGGCCAGCGTCGCGAGATCGTTGACCTGCACGCCGTAGATGCGCTCCATCACCAGAACCTTCGGGCGGCACCAGTCCCAATAGACTTGCGGCACGTACAGCAGCTGCGAGTCTTCGAAGTTGCGTCGCAACTGGCTGGAGTTGGCGGCTTCGCGCAACAGATCCAGCTCGTCGTAGATGGTCTTTTCGTAGTCGCTGACCACGTCTACCGGGTGCAGCAGACGGGCGTCTGCCGACAGCCGTTCGGCGGTCTTGGCCAGAATGAACAGCCACGCCAGGTCTTGACTGATCACCGGCTTCAGCCCTGGACGCACGACCTTCACGACCACTTCTTCGCCGGTCTTGAGGCGCGCCGAATGCACCTGCGCCACCGAAGCGGACGCCAGCGGCGTGCGGTCGAACCGGCTGAACACTTCATTGATGGTCGCGCCAAGCTGCTCTTCGATCAGCCGCACCGCCACCTGCTCGTCGAACGGCGGCACGCGGTCCTGCAACAGCATCAACTCGTCAGCGATGTCTTCAGGCAGCAGATCGCGCCGCGTCGACAGCATCTGGCCGAACTTGATGAAGATAGGCCCCAGGTCCTGCAACGCCAGCCGAAAACGCGCGCCGCGGCTGAGCTCGGACGCCTTGCGCGGCAGCCAGCGCCATGGCAGCACATAACGCACAGCCAGCAGCCACCACGGCAGCGGCAGGGCGAACATCAAGTCGTCGAGGCGGTAGCGGATCACGACACGTTGGATGCGGAATAAACGTCGAACGGCAAGCAGCTTCATGCTTTATCGCTGGGAGTGGGGGATTGGGCAAGGCGTGCAACTCGCGCCTCGAGACGTTCCAGATCGAGCTTGATCTGATCGAGTTCGGCAAAACGAGCTTCGGCTTCGTGCCTGCCGACCAGCGCGCGGGATTCCTCGCTCAGGTAATCGGCGAGGTTCTGACTGATGCTGGTGAAATTGTCGCGGGTCCAGCGGGTCTGGCTGCGCAGATGGCCGCCCAGCAGCTGACTGCCGACCGGACCGAGCCAGCGGGATACTTCGTATTCCCAGTCCAGCTCTAGGTCCTGAAGCACGGCGGCCAGTTCCAGCAGCACGCCGCTGTCGCCTTCGAGCTCTACGTCCGGGCCGTGCAACACAGCGGTCTTGTCGCGGCTCAACGCCAGACGCAACAGGCTGGCAGCCGGAGCACGCAACGTGCAGTCGGCGTCCGCGGCCCATTCCGAAGCCAGCATCAGGCCTTCGTCGCTCGGGATGATGAACACCCGCAAGGACGGGTCACGGCAGTCGACAGCGATCACCTTGCCTGCCAAAGCAGTCAGGCGCGGGATCGCTGTGCTGTCCATGCGCAGCACACGATTGATGCCATGCTCAACGCCGGCGAGCAGAGCCCGGAGCAGCATCAGGGCTTGATACCACGGTGCAGAGCCACGATCCCGGAAGTCATGTTGTGATAGGTCACGCGGTCAAAACCGGCCTCGATCATCATCGACTTCAGGGTTTCCTGATTGGGGTGCATGCGGATCGATTCGGCGAGGTAGCGGTAGCTTTCCGAGTCATTAGTCACCAGCTTGCCCATCAGCGGCATGAACGCGAACGAGTAGGCGTCATAGGCTTTGGACATGAACGTGTTGGTTGGCTTGGAGAACTCCAGCACCAGCAGGCGGCCGCCCGGCTTGAGCACGCGCAGCATGGAACGCAGAGCGTCTTCCTTGTGCGTCACGTTGCGCAGGCCGAACGCGATGGTCACGCAGTCGAAATGGTTGTCAGGGAACGGCAGCTTTTCAGCGTCGGCCTGAACGAACTCGACGTTGCCGGAAACGCCCAGATCCAGCAGGCGATCGCGACCGACCTTGAGCATGGAAGCGTTGATGTCAGCCAGCACGACGTGGCCGGTCGGGCCTACGAGGTGCGAAAACTTGCGGGTCAGGTCGCCAGTGCCGCCAGCGATGTCCAGCACCCGGTTGCCGGTGCGCACGCCCGACAGTTCGATCGCGAACCGCTTCCACAGGCGATGCATGCCGCCGGACAGCAGGTCGTTCATCAAGTCGTACTTGGCGGCCACGGAGTGGAAAACCTCAGCGACTTTCTCGGCCTTTTGGCTTTCCGGCACACTCTTGTAGCCGAAGTGAGTGGTAGGTTCGGCATTGCTGCCTTTGCGCTGATCGTTCATATCGCTTCACCGGAATAGAATGCGGGCCATTCTAATCGCCAGGACGGTCTTTGTCTTGACAAGGCTCACCGCCAACGCTTTCTTGGATACGGGCGGATGTATATAGTTGCGCCGCATTTTCATCCGACGAGCAAGGAACACCCATGGCGAAGATAACCGTTGAGCGCCCTCATAACCTGGGGCACGCCGAGGCGCGGGAACGGGCTGAACAGCTGGTCCGCAAGCTGTCGGACAAGTACGGCCTGGCCCATGAATGGGAAGGCGAGACCGTCAGGCTCGAAGGCAAAGGCGCCAAAGGCCGGGTTGAAGTGCAGGAAACGCTGATTCGCATCACCATCGAATTGAATTTCATCCTGTCCGCAATGAGCGCGTCGATCAAATCCGAAGTCGAGCGCGTTGTGGATAAGGCGCTGGCTGCCTGACGTCTTGCGTCAGGCCGGTCGCGGGTAAACGCGCTCCTGCATGTTGTGCGCGCCTTGCCCGTCTTTACTCGCCAATCTAGGGTGTCCGTTCTAATTTTTCTCCGTAGTTTTGCGTCCATGTCCCCTTCTGGGGCAGTCCTTCAACTTTCGAGAGTGGGGTGGATCATGGCCAGAACCAACGCGGCTAACGCAAAGAGAAAAATCGAAGAAGAGGCGACCGGCACCTTTCACGAAGTGCGCCAGTACGCTCGCAAAATCTGGCTGGCAGGCCTGGGTGCGTATTCCAAGGTCAACCAGGAAGGCACCGAGTACGTTCGCGAACTGATCAAGACCGGCGAGAAGGTCGAAAAAGACGCCAAGAAAGCCATCGATGAAAAACTCGAAGCGGCCAACAGCGAAATCGACTCCGTGCGTGGCGAAGTGACCGGCGTCGTCAATCGTGTCGAAGGCAAGCTGGATCGCATCGAAACCGCTTTCGACCGCCGCGTCGCCAAGGCCCTTAATCGTGTCGGCATCCCGTCCAAACGTGATGTGGACCTGCTCTCTGCTAAGCTCGATGAGCTGACAGCATTGCTTGAGCGCGTAGGCCCCAAGAAGCTTGAGCGCTCCGAGCCCAAGAAGCTCGAACACTCCGAGCATGGACATCAGTCCGAGCACGGCAAGGGTTCTGAGCCTGGACAATAAGGAGAGCAGGATGGCTGGCAAGAACAAAGCAGACAAGAAAGAAAACAGCTCCTGGATCGGCGAGGTTGAAAAGTACTCTCGACAGATCTGGCTGGCAGGTTTGGGCGCTTACTCCAAAATCAGCAGCGATGGCAGCAAGCTGTTCGAGACGCTGGTGAAGGACGGTGAAAAAGCCGAGCAGCAGACCAAGGCCGAAGCCGAGAAGCAGCTCGACGAAGTGAAGGACGCGAGCAAGAAGGCCAAGTCTCGGGTCGGCGACGTGAAAGGTCTGGCGCTGGGCAAGTGGAATGAACTGGAAGGCGCGTTCGACAAGCGTTTGAACAGTGCTATCTCGCGACTGGGTGTGCCGAGCCGTCATGAGGTTCAGGCGTTGCATTCCAAACTGGACGAACTGACTCGCAAGATCGAGCTGATCACCGGCGAAAAAGTACAGCCGGCCGAGCCGCGCCTGATTGCTTCCCCGCCAAGAAACACGGCCAAACCGCTGGTGAAATCCGCTGCGAAAACCGTTGCCAAGGCCGCCGACAAAGCCGCCGAGAAAACCGCGGCCGCCAAGCCGGCAGTCAAGAAGGCCGCGGCCAAGCCGGTGGAAGCCGCGAGCAAGGCTGCGTCGAGTACGGCCAGCAAGGCGCGTTCGGTGGCGAAGTCCGCGACCCCGAAAAAGCCGGCTGCCCGCAAGCCCGCACCCAAACCCGCTGAGAAACCTGCTGAACCTGCAGCCAGTACCGAGCAGGGCAACAACGCGTCTGCTGCGCCAGCCAGCT
>JARDZH010000231.1 GCA_029240955.1 Pseudomonas sp.
AGCGCCCGTCTGGGCGTCACCCGCTTCCCGACGCGAGACCGGAGCGGGCTCTGCGTCGTTTTCGATTTCTTCGAACGTCCCCTCGACGACTGCAGGAGTCCTCGGCGGCTTTCGCTTGATGGGGTACGAGCGTGTGGTAGGTCCGTCTATGCGCATCGATCTGTACTCGGCGTCTTGTAGTGGCAATTTAACGTCACTGATCAGGAATTCGCAAACGCCTGAACGTTAACTAGACCACACATATTGCAAATTGTTTTAGCCGCCGAGCGTAATAGATTCTTTTGGCGATGAAAGGTAGCTGGCCAATTGATACATGGTGTGACTTTCCACCACGACGTGGCGATACCCGCAGCGATTACCGAGCCTTGGGCGTCGCCACTTTATCGCGCAGATAGACGGGTTGAGCCTCGTCTGCCGACACCGCTTCGCCGCGCGCCCATGCAAAGCTCGCAAGGGTCAGCAGATCCTGCGCATGCGGCAACAGGCTTGCGTCCTGACCAGACACCTTGACCGGTATCCGCTCGGCGTAGCCCCAGCCGGTGCCAGAACCGAACCAGTCGCCGTCGGCATCGACAGGCAGGCTCGCCTGCTCGGGCGGCATGACCGCTTCGCTGCCCACCAGACGCATCTCGCCTGCCGTTTCGCGATAGCAGCCCCAGTAGACTTCATCCATGCGCGCGTCGATGGCGCTGGCAACCTGACGCGCACCCTGCTCACGCCATGCGCGTTGAGCCAGAACCGCGAGATTGGAGACCGGAAGCACCGGCCGGTCCAGCGCAAAAGCCAGACCCTGGACCACGCCGATGGCAATGCGCACGCCAGTGAACGCGCCCGGACCACGCCCGAACGCAATGGCGTCGAGCGCCGACATGCCGATGCCCGCTTGCGCCAGAATGTCCTTGATCATCGGCAACAGCCGCTGGGCGTGCAGGCGCGGGATCACCTCATAGTGACTCAGCACGTTGCCGTCATGCAGCAAGGCGACAGAGCAGGCTTCAGTGGCGGTGTCCAGGGCCAGCAAGGTGGTCATCGATGTATCCGTCGTGGTTGAAAAAAGTCACGCAGTATAAATGACAAATGGCCCGCAAGCGGGCCATTGTCGAACGATACGCAGCGAGATCAGCTCAGTGCAGCGAGGACCTTGGCGGTAATCGCGTCAACTGAACCGACACCTTCGATGTGGCTGCATTTCGGCTTGCCATTCTTGCGGCTCAGCTCGCTGTAGAACGCTACCAGCGGCTTGGTCTGCGAATGGTAGACCGACAGACGATGGCGAACGGTTTCTTCCACGTCGTCCTTGCGCTGCACCAGCGGCTCGCCGGTCACGTCGTCGACGCCTTCGATCTTCGGCGGGTTGTGCTGCACGTGGTAGATACGGCCGGAGCCTTCATGCACACGGCGGCCGGACATACGCTGAACGATTTCTTCGTCGTCGACAGCGATTTCCAGCACGTGGTCGATTTCCAGACCGGCCTTCAGCAGCGCTTCGGCCTGCGGAATGGTGCGGGGGAAACCGTCGAACAGCACGCCGTTGACGCAATCGGGCTGAGACAGACGATCCTTGATCAGGCCGATGATCAGGTCATCGGACACCAGACCGCCGGCGTCCATGACGCTCTTGGCTTTAAGACCCAGTTCAGTGCCAGCCTTGACGGCCGCGCGCAGCATGTCGCCTGTCGATACTTGCGGGATGCCAAATTTTTCAGTGATGAATTTTGCCTGAGTACCTTTACCGGCCCCCGGAGCTCCCAGCAGAATCACGCGCATCGTCATGCTCCTCAAACTTTTTTTATGGACATAATCGGATTCGCCGCTTGGCCAATCTAAAAAATGAATACGGCCAATAGGCCAAAAGGCTGACCAAGATACACAGCCGACACAGGCCGCACAAGACGCCAAAAGTCGCAGCCCATGCGGCGTGTCACGGGTTTGCAACTGCTCGACTATTCGACCGGTTTCAGCAGGCTAGCCTGCAACGCTTCAGGCCGCCGCCGCTCGAGTCAAAATTTTGCCGGACACCGAGCGGCGTGCTGTCTTCAGCCTGTGTTGCGCAAACCTGCGGCAATTCCTGCTACCGACACCAGCAAGGCCAGTTCCAGAGGGCTGTCGAGGTTCGCCTCGCGGTGGCGCGAGCGGGCCAACAGTTCAGCCTGCAGCAGATGCAGCGGGTCGAGATAGGTGTTGCGCAGGCTGATGAATTCCAGCGTCGCCGGGCTGTGCGCCAGCAGCCTGTCCTGCCCGGTCAGCCCGAGCACCACGTCGCAGGACTGCGACAATAGGTCGCGCAGCTGTGAGCCTAAATGTTGTAACGGCGGCGCCACCAGACGCTGGTCATACAGCCGTGCGATGTCGGCATCGGCCTTGGCGAGCACCATCTCCAGCATGTCGATGCGCGTGCGGAAGAACGGCCAGCGTTCGCGCATCTGCGCCAACAGTTCGCCGTCGCCGCGTTCCAGCGCTCTGCTCAACGCTGTTTCCCAACCCAGCCAGGCCGGCAGCATCAACCGCGTCTGGGTCCATGCGAAGATCCACGGAATCGCGCGCAGGCTCTCCACGCCGCCCTCTCGGCGTTTGGCCGGACGGCTGCCAAGCGGCAGGCGCCCAAGCTCCTGCTCGGGCGTGGCCTGGCGGAAGTACTCGACGAATTCAGGATGCTCGCGAACCACTGCGCGATAGGCACCGACGCCATCCTCCGCGAGCTGGTCCATCAATTTGCGCCATTCCGGTTCCGGAGGTGGAGGCGGCAACAACGTCGCTTCCAGCACAGCAGCCAGATACAGATTGAGGTTCTGCTCGGCAATGTCCGGCAGACCGAATTTGAAACGAATCATTTCCCCTTGCTCTGTCGTGCGGAAACGCCCCGAAACGGAACCCGGCGGCTGCGACAGAATCGCCGCGTGGGCAGGGCCGCCTCCACGACCGACCGTGCCGCCGCGGCCGTGAAACAACAGCAGCTCGACGTGCTGTTCGCGACAGATGTCCACCAGCCGTTCCTGCGCGCGATATTGCGCCCAGGCTGCAGCGGTGGTTCCGGCGTCCTTGGCGGAGTCGGAGTAACCGATCATCACTTCCTGCGGCCCATGCAGTCTGGCGCGGTAACCGGGCAGCGCCAACAATTGTTCGATTGCCGGCCCCGCGTTGTCGAGATCGGCGAGGGTTTCGAACAACGGCACCACGCGCATCGGTCGCTGCAAGCCGGCTTCCTTGAGCAGCAACTGCACGGCGAGCACGTCCGAGGCGGCACCGGCCATGGAAATCACGTATGAACCCAAAGACGCAGCCGGGGCGGCCGCCACTTCGCGACAGGTCGCCAGCACCTCGGCGGTGTCGGCGGCAGGCTGGAAGTGAGCCGGAAGGAGCGGCCTGCGGCTGTCCAGCTCGCTGAGCAGAAACTCGATCCGCTTTGACTCGTCCCAGTCTTCGTAACGTCCCAACCCCAGATAATCAGTGATTTCGCTCATGGCCGAGCTGTGACGGGTTGAGTCCTGACGCACGTCGAGACGCGCCAGGAACAGACCGAAGGTGACTGCGCGGCGGATGCAATCGAGCAGCGGGCCCTCGGCGATCACGCCCATGCCGCACTCATGCAGCGAGTGATAGCAGAGCAACAGCGGGTCGAGCAGTTCGCGGTTGTCCTGCAGCACTTCAGGCGGCGCGGGTTGTGTGGCCGTCAGTGAAGCGTTGGCCCAGTTGCGGGTGGCCCGCAGACGTTCGCGCAGGCGCTTGAGTTCGGCGCGATACGGTTCGGCGCTGTCGCCAACGCTGGCGAGCAGTGCAGGACTGGCCTGTTGCATCGACAGTTCGGCAGCCAGATGGTCCACGTCGCGCAGGTACAGGTCAGCCGCCATCCAGCGTGCCAGCAACAGCACTTCCCGGGTGATGGCCGCCGTAACATTAGGGTTGCCATCACGATCGCCGCCCATCCATGACGCAAAGCGGATCGGCGCGGCTTCGAGCGGCAAGTGCAGACCGGTCGCGGCGTGGAGCGCCTGATCCGCCCGACGCAAATAGCCGGGAATCGCATGCCAGAGCGAATGCTCGATGACCGCAAATCCCCATTTGGCCTCATCGACGGGCGTCGGGCGAGTGCGACGAATTTCCTCGGTGTGCCAGGCTTCGGCGATCAACCGTTGCAGACGGTCGGTAATCTGCTGGCGCTCCAGGCTGTTGAGGTCACGGTGATCCAGTGCGGCCAGTTGAGCGGCGATGGCGTCGTACTTCTGGATGAGGGTGCGACGGGCGACTTCGGTGGGGTGCGCGGTCAGCACCAGTTCGATGTCCAGCTGGCCCAGTTGCCGGGCCAGCGCATCGGGAGCATGTCCGGCAGCTTTCAGACGATCGAGCAGTTCGGGCAGCACACGGGATTCGAACGGCTGGGGCTGATCGTCGCGGCGCCGCCGCATGAGCTGATACTGCTCGGCAATGTTGGCGAGGTTCAGAAACTGGTTGAACGCCCGCGCCACCGGCAGCAGTTCATCGTCTTCCAGACTGTCCAGACTCGAACTCAACTGCTCTGCGCCTTGCGTCGAGCCCTGTCGTCCAGCCTTCGCACCCTTGCGGATGCGCTCGATCTTGTCGAGAAACTCACCACCTCGCTGGTCGCGAATGGTATTTCCCAGAAGCTCACCCAGCAGGTGAACGTCCTCGCGCAGCCGCGCGTCGATATCAGCCATAGGTCCTTCTCCCGGTTTTTATGGGGCTTGTAGCAGCACATCACCACGACTGAACCCGGAAAAGCAAATCCGCTCTACTCAACAGTGCTAGACGATACGGCGCTGCGACACATTCCCGCACAAATGCGCAGGGTCGTACGCCGATCCGTCCTTGAGACTAATCTGACCGTGAGCTGCACGAAAGCTCACTTCTGAAACAGATCCGCCACGAGCGGGTAAACGATGAGGCTCTTATGAAAATCCGCGAGCTTGCCCAGCACTGGGAACGAAATGCCACCGGACGCCTGACCCAGACCCGCTACGCGATTCACCTCGA
>JARDZH010000232.1 GCA_029240955.1 Pseudomonas sp.
GTTGAGCGACACCAGAAACGGCCATATCAAGCCGAGATGACGAAAGCGCAGGCGCCAGAGCAGTACAAGTGCGACCATCACACAAGCACGCCGCACCGGCACTTCGAACCCGGCCAGCAGCCCATAACCGACCGCAGCGGCCAGTGCCAGACCGCACGCCCAAGGCAGCCATGGCAGAAAGCGCGGCCACCAGCCCCGGCGCGCCAGCCCGCCCACCAGCAGGTAAACCGCGCCGGCCAGCAGACCGATATGCTGGCCGGAGATCACCAGCAGGTGGACGGTTCCGGTGTTCTGCAAGACGTCCCAATCCGCACGCGACAGTCCCGAGCCGTCTCCCAGCACCAACGCTGCCAGTGCGCCTTCACGCCCTTGCGCATCCATCGCAAGCAGTCGTTGACGAATGCCGTCGCGCCAGGCCGCGCCGGCGGGTGCGAGCATCTGGCCGTCCACCACCGTGCCGGTTGCGCCGATGCGCTGGGCCAGCAGCCAGGCTTGATAGTCGAAGGCGTCCGGGTTGAGCAGGCCCGCTGGCCGCTTGAGTTTGACCGCCAGCCGCCAGCGCTCGCCGCTGCGAACTTCAGGGCCGCGATACCAGGCGATCCGGATCAAGGCGGGTAATTCTGCTCGGCGGGACTGAGCGTCTTCCAGTTCGAAACGCACCACGCCTTCCGTCTCGCTCGGCAGCCCGACAACCTGCCCTTGCACCCAAAGCGTCCGGCCGTCCAGTGACGCAGGCAGCCGATCATCCAGCGCCCGCTGCGCCGAAAAACACGCCCAGGTGAAGCCCAGCAGAAACAGGGCGAACGGATAGCCGTTGAATGAAGAGCGGCGAGACGCCAGCAGCATCAACGCGACCGTCGTCAGTATGAGTAACACCCCGGTCGACGGCAGCGCAGGAAGCAGGCGCAACGACAACAGACCCAAGGCCAGCGCAATCATCCCTGAGCGCATGTTCAGTCCTTGAAAGCAGCGAGCTTTAAGGATTAGCGCATCAGGTGAAAGTTGGCTGGGTTGTGTGTTGCAGGGTTTGAACCGGGGCTGGGAATAAACACGACTGTGGGAGGGAGCGGCAGCTCGCGACGGCATTTCTGATGATAT
This sequence comes from Pseudomonas sp., assembly GCA_029240955.1. The sequence continues at coordinate 1,099 of JARDZH010000232.1, forward strand.
TCACCGGCCTCATCGCGAGCTTCGCTCCCTCCCACCTGTCTACAGCGGCGTATCGAAAGTTTGAGCCACTGACTACTGACGCATCCCCCGCCCGCTGACCAGCAGCCGGGCGCAGCCGATGTACAGCACAACTGTTGCAACGACCATGAACGCCATGGCGATGCTGATGCGGATATCGGACACACCCAGGATGCCGAAACGGAAGGCGTTGACCATGTGCAGGACCGGGTTGGCCAGCGAAACGGTCTGCCAGAACGGCGGCAGCAGGTTGATCGAGTAGAACACCCCGCCCAGGTACGTCAGCGGCGTCAGCACAAAAGTGGGGATGATCGAGATGTCGTCGAAGTTGCGCGCGAACACCGCGTTGATGAAACCCAGCAACGAAAAGATGGTGGCGGTCAGCACCACGACCACAATGGTCACACCAAGGTGATGAACCTGCAGGTCGGTGAAGAACATCGACAGCATGGTCACGATGAAGCCCACCGCAAGCCCGCGCAGTACGCCGCCCAGCACGTAGCCGACCAGAATGGTGTGCGGCGAAACCGGCGACACCATCAGCTCTTCGATGGAGTGCTGGAACTTGGCACCGAAGAAACTCGAGACCACGTTGCCGTACGAGTTGGTGATCACCGACATCATGATCAGACCCGGCACGATGTACTGCATGTAGGTGAAGCCGCCCATGTCGCCGATCTGCCGGCCGATCAGGTTTCCGAAGATCACGAAGTACAGCACCATGGTGATCGCCGGTGGCAGCAGGGTCTGTGGCCAGATCCGCATGAAGCGGCGCACTTCACGATAAACGATGGTCTGCAGGGCAATCAGGTTCGGCCGCAGCTCGCCTTGTTGAGCCGTCATAGCGCCACCTTCGAGAGGTTTTTTTCCACCAGGGACACGAACAACTCCTCAAGGCGATTGGATTTATTACGCAAGCTCAGCACTTCGATGTTCTGCAGAGCCAGCTGAGTGAACAGCGCCGTGATGCCGACGCTCTTGTCGACCTGGACCTCCAGCGTATGGCTGTCCACCAGCTTGCAGGGGTAGCCGGCCAGGATCGGTGCGTTTTGGAAGGCGTCTTTCAGGTCCAGCACGAAGGTTTCCACCGTCAGCGTGCCGAGCAGCTGCTTCATGCCCATTTTCTGAACGATCTCGCCGTGGTCGATGATGCCGATGTTGCGGCACAGCTGTTCGGCTTCTTCCAGGTAGTGAGTCGTCAGAATGATGGTGATGCCCTTCTGGTTCAGCTCGGTCAGAAAGGTCCACATCGAGCGGCGCAGTTCAATGTCGACGCCCGCCGTAGGCTCGTCGAGGATCAACAGACGCGGCTCGTGGATCAGCGCGCGGGCGATCATCAGGCGCCGTTTCATGCCGCCGGACAATGACCGTGACGGCACATCCCTTTTGTCCCACAGGCCCAGTTGGGTCAGGTATTTTTCGGCCCGCTCCTTGGCGACCTTTTGCGGAATGCCGTAATAGCCAGCCTGGGTCACGACGATGTCGAAGGTTTTCTCGAACTGGTTGAAGTTGAATTCCTGAGGCACCACGCCGATGCAGCGCTTGAGCGCAGCCGGCTCGCGGTCCAGGTCGTGGCCGAAGATATTCACCGTGCCGCTGGTCTTGTTGACCAGGGTCGAGATGATGCCGATGGTGGTGGATTTGCCGGCGCCGTTAGGCCCGAGCAAGGCGAAGAAGTCACCTTCGGCGACGTCCAGATCGATACCACTCAGGGCCTGGAAACCGTTGCCGTAGGTTTTGGTGAGCTGCCGGATGGACAGAGCAGAAGACATATCGGAGAAAGCACCAGATCAGAAGAAAAAAGAAGACCGGGCAAGCCGCCAGCAGCGGCTCGCATGAGGATCAGGCTGACAATGTTGCGTGGCCGGACCGTTCAAGTACAGACACATCTATTAATAGTAAATATCAAGCACAGGGACGAAAGGTCGAAACGGCCTCTACATGCGCATCAGGTCAGGGGCGTCATGACCGCCTTGCGATACGCCGGGCGCAGCGTGAGGCGTTCGTACCAGGCTTGGAGATGAGGCAGCGGCGGACGTTCAATCGGCATTTCGAACCAGGCATAGGCGAAGCAGCCCAGCGGGACATCGCCCATGCCGAACGCCTCACCCGACAGCCAGGGCTGGCGTGACAACTCGGCGTCGGCGACGGCCAGCAATCCGTGCAGGGTCTGAATGCCTTGGTTGATGGCAACCCAGTCCTGTTCTGCGGCCGGGGTGCGCAACACGCCCCAGAACACCGGAATGAAAGGCGTGGCAATGGTCGACGTGGTCCAGTCCATCCACTTGTCCGCACGGGCACGCACTTTGGGATCGGCGGGGTACAGATCGGAACCGGCGGCGTACTGCGCAGCCAGGTAGCGGACGATGGCGTTGGACTCCCAGAGCACCAAATCGCCGTCCTCGATCATCGGGATACGGCCGTTCGGGTTTAGCGCCCGGTACTCGGCCTCGTTCACCAGCCCGAACGCGCCGCCGGCGTCTCGGGTTTCGTAAGGCACGCCGACCTCCTCGGCCATCCATAGCGCCTTGCGTACATTGCTGGAATTCTTGCGTCCCCAGATTCTGAGCATTGCGTCCCTCTCGCAGTCATTCGTGAAAAATAATCGCCCGCCAGTCTACTCTGATACGTTCGCAACTTCCTCGGTCACGCAAGGTCACTATTGCATCGCTGCTTCCCGTCACCGCTTCTCGTCACACCGCTTCAAACCTGACTGCTTCAAATCACCTGCCATTGAGTCTGATCGCGGCCTGCTCCGCGTTCATCACGGAGGATCGCTTATGCTGCTGTTGTGGATTGTGGTACTGGTCATCGGCATTGCCTGGCTGGCCCACCGACGTATCGAACCGCTGCCTGCTTTGGGAATCGTCGCGGTCTACCTGCTGGCGATGGGCATTTTCAGCCATGCGCCGGGCTGGCTGCTGACGATTTTCTGGGTGCTGTGGCTGGCGGTGCTGCTGCCTCTGGCGTTGCCGGACCTGCGCCGCAAACACTTCACCGCGCCGATGTTCCGCTGGTTCAAGAAAGTATTGCCGCCGATGTCCGAAACCGAACGCGACGCCATCGACGCAGGCACGGTCTGGTGGGACGGCGAGCTGTTCAGCGGACGTCCGGACTGGGACAAACTGCTTTCTTATCCAAAAGTCCAGCTGACAGCCGAAGAGCAGGCGTTCATCGACGGGCCGACCGAAGAGCTGTGCGCGATGGTCACCGACTGGGACATCGGTCAGGCGATGGACCTACCGCCGCATGCCTGGGAGCACATCAAGCAGCACGGCTTCTTCGCGTTGATCATTCCAAAGGAATTTGGCGGCAAAGGCTTCTCGGCCTACGCGCATTCGCAGGTCGCCATGAAGCTGGCGACCCGCAGCGGTGATCTGGCGTCCACTGTGATGGTGCCCAATTCGCTCGGCCCTGCCGAACTCTTGCTGCACTACGGCACCGAAGAACAACGCAATCATTACCTGCCCCGTCTGGCACGCGGCGAAGACATTCCGTGCTTTGCGCTCACAGGTCCCCTGGCCGGTTCCGATGCCGGCGCGATGCCCGACACTGGCATCATCTGCAAGGGTCAGTGGGAAGGCGAAGAAGTGATCGGTCTGCGCCTGAACTGGGACAAGCGCTACATCACACTTGGCCCGGTCGCGACCTTGCTCGGTCTGGCCTTCAAGGCATATGACCCGGAGCATCTGCTCGGCGATGAGGAAGACCTGGGCATCAGTCTGGCGCTCATCCCCACCGAAACGCCCGGTGTGAACATCGGTCGTCGGCACATTCCATTGGGCGCAGCTTTCATGAACGGCCCCAACTCCGGCAAGGACGTGTTCATTCCGCTCAGCTACCTGATCGGCGGGCAGCA
>JARDZH010000233.1 GCA_029240955.1 Pseudomonas sp.
GTCATGCGCGCATCGCAGCGTTGGCAGCCCGACATCCAGCCGCAATCGTGACACAGCAGCGTCGGGGCAAAACCGCGGCGGTTGAGGAACACCAGCACTTGCTGGCCGGCCGCCAGAGTCTGGCCGATGGCTTGTTGCATCGGGCCGGAAATACCGCTGTCCAGCGGGCGGCTCTTCACGTCAAGACGCAAGAAGCGCGGCTGCTGCGCGCCGCCTGCCCGCTGGTTGAGGCGCAGCAGGCCATAGCGGCCGGTATAGGCGTTGTGCAGGCTTTCCAGAGAAGGCGTCGCCGAGCCGAGCACGATCGGAATGTTCTCCTGACGTGCACGCACCAGCGCCAGATCACGGGCGTGGTAGCGCAGACCTTCCTGCTGCTTATAAGAGCCGTCGTGTTCCTCGTCGATGATGATCAGGCCAGGGTTCTTCATCGGCGTGAAAAGCGCTGAGCGCGTGCCGATAATAATGTCGGCCTCACCGTCGCGGGCCGCGAGCCAGGCGTCCAGTCGCTCGCGATCATTCACCGCCGAATGCAGCAGCGCGATCCGTGCATTGAAGCGCTGTTCGAAACGCGCCAGCGTCTGCGGGCCGAGGTTGATCTCCGGGATCAGCACCAGCGCCTGCTTTCCGGCCTCAAGGGTTTCGCGAATCAGCTGCAGATAGACTTCGGTCTTGCCGCTGCCGGTAACACCCGCCAGCAAAAACGCATGAAAACTCCCGAATCCAGCGCGAATGGCTTCGCAAGCGGCGCGCTGTTCGGTGTTGAGTGGCAGCTCCGGTTGCGCCAGCCAGCGCTCGTGGCGCGCGCTCGGTGCATGACTGCGTACCTCGACGTACACCAGCTCCTTGGCCAGCAACAGATTGAGGCTGTCCTTGTTGAGCATCAATTTGCTCAACAGCTGATGCGCCACGCCGTGCGGATGTTGAGCCAGCGTCGTCAACGCCTCGCGCTGCTTGGGCGCCCTGGCGATCCGCGGATCGTCGACGCTGGCGCCGGGCGATACATGCCAGAACCGCTCCTGGCGGGTCTCGGCAGGTTCACCCTGGCGCAGCAGGACCGGCAGTGCCCAGCTCAAGGTGTCGCCGAGGCTGTGCTGATAGTACTGGGCGGTCCACAAGCACAGCTTGAACAGCGATGCCGGCATCGGCACCTCGCTGTCGAGCAGCGCAATCGCCGGTTTGAGCTTGTCAGCAGGGACTTCGCTGTGATCGACCACCTCCACCAGCACACCGATCATCTCCCGGCGTCCGAACGGCACCCGCAGGCGCATGCCGGGTTTCAGAGCACTGCGTACGATGCCGGCAGGCGCGCGATAGTCGAACAGGCGGCGCAAAGGCGAGGGCAAGGCAAGGCGCAGGATAGCGTTGGGCACGCGGGATTTCCCTGTGGCGGTCTGTGGCGGATGCGCGATCTTAGCAGACGACCGGCGCAAAGGTTCGCTTGCGTCATCTGCATTGTCTGGTACTATCCGCAGCCTATTTGCGTGCGGTATTCAACAATAGTGTTGGATGGCGGCATGCCAGAGCGAGGAAGTACCCATGAAAGCTGATATCCATCCAGTTTACGAAGCCATTGACGCTACCTGCAGCTGCGGCAATGTCATCAAGACCCGTTCCACCCTGGCCGCTCCTCTGAGCCTGGACGTGTGCAACGAGTGCCACCCGTTCTACACCGGCAAGCAGAAGACGCTTGACGTTGGCGGCCGTGTCGACAAGTTCAAATCCCGTTTCGGTGCGTTCGGCGCTACCAAAGCGAAGTAAGACGGACTGCCCATGGGCAACTCCAGACTGCTTGAAAAGGCGCCCCTTGTGGGCGCCTTTTTCATGTCCGCGATTTGGCTGTCCAGCGCTGAAGCCTTCTGTCCTGCGCCGGGGAATCTTCCGACAGCGACAGTGCAGCGCGTGGTGGATGGCGACACCCTGCGTCTGACCGATGGCCGCAGTGTGCGCATGATCGGGCTCAACACCCCTGAGACCGGCAAGAAAGGCAAGACTGCCGAGCCTTTCGCCGAGGCGGCGCAGCGTCGCCTGCAAGCACTGGTCGATGAAAGCGCGGGTCAGGTCGCGTTGCAGATCGGCCGACAGGACAAGGATCATTACGGCCGCACGCTCGCCAACGTGTACAACCGCAACGGCGAAAACCTCGAAGCCCGGCTGTTGAGCGAAGGCCTGGGCTACCAGGTCGCGGTCGCGCCCAACGTGGCGTTGGTAGACTGCCAACGCAGCGCCGAGCAGGCCGCGCGCCAGGCTGGGCGCGGGTTGTGGCGCAACTCCCCGGTACAGCCGGTCGACGCGATCAGCCGAAGCGGCTTCGCTGTGGTTTCAGGGAAAGTCCGCAACGTGGAGCGCAACGGCGGCGGACTGTGGATCGAGCTGGAAGGCTCGCTGGTATTGCGGATCGAGCCGCGCTTGGTGAGTCAGTTTGACGCGTCCATGCTTGAGCGCCTCGTGGGTCGGCAGATCGAAGCGCGCGGCTGGGTCGTGGATCGCTCGCGGCGCGGTGGGCTAGAAGCCGGGCAGGCCAGATGGCTGCTGCCAATCACGCATCCGGCGATGCTGAGCCCGACGGGCGGATAGTCATGCCTTCGATCTAAGCGTAAAGTCTAATCCTCCGCCTCTTGACAGCAGTGACTGGTCAGTCTTGTTAGGACTATGCATCTTGCGTATCCTCGGCGGTCCGTCAGTCCCACAGCAAAAAGCGGAATCGCATACATGTCAGATCTGAAAACTGCCGCGCTCGAATACCACGCCAATCCTCGTCCGGGGAAGCTGAGCGTAGAACTTACCAAGCCGACCGCAACCGCCCGTGACCTGGCGCTGGCCTACAGCCCCGGCGTTGCCGAACCTGTGCGTGAAATCGGCCGCGACCCTGAGCTGGCTTACAAATACACCGGCAAAGGCAATCTGGTAGCAGTTATCTCCGACGGCACCGCGATTCTGGGTCTCGGCGACCTGGGTCCTCTGGCTTCCAAGCCAGTCATGGAAGGCAAGGGCGTTCTGTTCAAGCGTTTCGCCGGTATCGACGTGTTCGATATCGAAGTCGATTCCGAGAGCCCGCAAGCTTTCATCGACACCGTCAAGCGTATCTCCATCACGTTCGGTGGCATCAACCTCGAAGACATCAAAGCGCCAGAGTGCTTCGAGATCGAGAAAGCCCTGATCGAACAGTGCGATATCCCGGTTTTCCACGACGACCAGCACGGTACTGCGATCGTGACCGCAGCCGGCATGATCAACGCGCTGGAAATCGTCGGCAAGACGCTCGAGTCCGCCAAGATCGTCTGCCTGGGCGCAGGCGCTGCTGCTATCTCCTGCATGAAGTTGCTGGTGAGCATGGGCGCGAACGTCGAGAACATCTACATGATCGACCGCAGCGGCGTGATTCACTCCGGCCGTACCGATCTGAACCAGTACAAGGCGGTGTTCGCTCATCCGACCGACAAGCGCACCCTGGCTGACGCGCTCGACGGCGCAGACGTGTTCGTCGGCCTGTCCGGTCCGAACCTGCTGACCCCGGAAAACCTGAACCGCATGGCGAAAGATCCGATCGTCTTCGCCTGTTCCAACCCTGATCCGGAAATCTCGCCTGAGCTGGCCCACGCCACTCGCAGCGACGTGATCATGGCCACCGGTCGTTCGGACTACCCGAACCAGGTCAACAACGTTCTGGGCTTCCCGTTCATCTTCCGCGGTGCTCTGGACGTTCGCGCCAAGCGTATCAACGAAGAAATGAAGATCGCTGCCGCCAACGCCCTGCGCGAATTGGCCAAGCTGCCCGTTCCTCAGGAAGTCAGCGACGCCTACGGCGGTATCAAGCTGGAATTCGGTCGCGAGTACATCATTCCAAAGCCGATGGATTCCCGTCTGCTGGGTCTGATCGCTGATGCGGTTGCCAAGGCAGCCATCGAGAGCGGTGTCGCGACCCTGCCGTATCCGAAGCACTACCCGCTGACCAGCGTGGATGACGTGTTCAACGGCTAAGCCTGAACCCGTAACGCAAAACGCCCCGACTCGTCGGGGCGTTTTTGTTTTTACAGGGACAACGCGGTATATAGGCCGGGGATGTGGAAGGGAGCGAAGCTCGCGAAGCGTCAATTCAGCCGCTAAATGTGTTGCGCCTGCACCGCCCTCTCGCCAGCAAGCTGGCTCCCACAAGTCCTGCATGCGGCGCAGTGTCTGTAGGAGCCAGCTCGCTGGCGATGAAGGCGACGCGGTGTATCAGGCAAAACGCGTCATCGTTCATCGCGGGCAAGCGCTAGAACAAATCGATCGGGGCCGATTCATCCGCTGGCAGCGGGCTGCCCGGGGCGCTGCCGCCCAGCTCGTTCACGCTTGGCGGGGTGTCTTCGCTCTTGAACAGCTCGAAGAACGCATTCGGCGTGCTCGGCGTGGCGGCGCGGCCGCTGACCGGGTCGACTCGCAGGCTCAGGATGCCGTCAGGCTCAGGCTGCGTGTGCGGCGGCTTGTCCTTGAGCGCGGCGCCCATGTAGTCCATCCAGATCGGCAGCGCGACGGTGCCGCCGAACTCATGACGACCCAGGCTTTCCGGCTGATCGAAGCCGGTCCAGACGGTCGTCACGTAATCGGCGTTGTAACCCGAGAACCACGCATCCTTGGATTCGTTGGTCGTACCGGTCTTGCCTGCAATATCCGGACGATTCATCGCCAACGCTCGCCGTCCGGTGCCGCGCTTGATCACGTCCTGCAGCATGCTGTTGAGGATGAACGTCGTGCGGCTATCGACGATGCGCTCGGCAACAGCCGGCACTTGCGGCTCGCCATTTGTTCCAGCAGCCGTGGTGCTCAGGCTCGGGCTGTCATTGACCGCGAATGTCGAGGTGTCAGCCGCAGGCTTGGCGTCGGTGGCCGGTACGCTCGGCGGATTGGCGGCAAACAGCATCTGGCCGTCACGGTTTTCGATCGTCTGGATCAGGTAGGACTTGATCTTGTAACCGCCGTTGGCGAAGGTGC
>JARDZH010000234.1 GCA_029240955.1 Pseudomonas sp.
GGACGTCGGTGATTACCTGGCCAGCGGCACCGTGATTGCAACGTTGCAGGACCTTTCCAGCCTCTATCTGGACTTCTACGTGCCCGAACAGGCATTGCCGTCGCTCTCGGTCGGTCAGCGTGCACAGCTGACCGTTGCGGCGTACCCGAAAGAGACGTTCGAAGCGAACATCAGCGCGATCAACCCGAAGGTCGATGACACCACCCGCAACATCCTGATCCGCGCGACGCTTCCCAACCCGCAGAGCAAGCTTCTGCCGGGCATGTTCGCCAGCGTGCAGGTACTGCTGCCCGGTGGGGCGGACCAGGTCGTGGTTCCGGAAAGCGCCATCACCTACTCACTTTATGGCAACTCGGTCTACGCCGTGCTCCCGAAAACAAACGACAAGGGGGAGCCGGAGCAGGACGCGAAGGGCCAGCCGCAATGGGTTGTCGAGCGGCGCTTTGTGGAAACCGGTGAACGCCGCGCAGGCATGGTCGTGATCGATAAGGGCGTCAATGCCGGCGACCGCGTGGTCAGCGGCGGCCAGCTCAAGCTCGATAACGGCGCCCATGTCGCCATCGCGCCCGATCCACTGACCGGCATCACGCGCTGACATTCAGGAATAATTCATGGCCTTTACCGACCCGTTCATACGCCGTCCGGTTCTAGCAACTGTTGTCAGTCTGCTGATCGTGCTTTTGGGCGTCCAGGCATTCGGAAGCCTGAGCATCCGTCAGTATCCGCAGATGGAAAACGCGTTGATCACTGTCACCACTGCCTACCCCGGCGCCAACGCCGAGACCATTCAGGGTTATATCACTCAGCCGCTGCAGCAAAGTCTGGCCAGCGCCGAGGGTATCGACTACATGACCTCGGTCAGCCGCCAGAACTTCTCTATCATTTCCATCTATGCGCGGATCGGTGCCAACAGTGATCGCTTGTTTACCGAACTGCTGGCCAAGGCCAACGAGGTCAAGAACAAGCTGCCACAGGATGCCGAAGACCCAGTGCTGAGCAAGGAAGCGGCAGACGCATCCGCACTGATGTACATCAGTTTCTACAGCTCGGAACTCAGCAATCCGCAGATCACCGATTACATCTCCCGGGTCATCCAGCCCAAGCTTGCCACCCTGCCCGGTATGGCCGAAGCCGCAATCCTCGGCAACCAGGTTTTCGCCATGCGACTCTGGCTGGACCCGGTTCGTCTGGCAGGACACGGTCTGACCGCCGCTGACGTGACTGCCGCCGTACGCAATTACAACTTCCTCTCGGCCGCTGGCGAGATCAAGGGTGAGTACGTAGTGACCAGTATCAACGCAGCGACGGAGCTGAAGTCCCCGGAAGCGTTCGCAGCGATCCCGCTCAAGACCGAGGGCGACAGCCGGGTACTGCTTGGCGATGTGGCGCGCGTGGAAATGGGTGCGGAAAACTACGACTCGATCAGCTCGTTCGATGGCACGCCGTCGGTTTATATCGCGGTCAAAGCAACACCCAGCGCCAACCCGCTGGAGGTGATCAAGGAGGTGCGGCGGGTCATGCCGGAACTGGAGAGCCAGTTGCCGCCCAGCCTGAAGGTGTCCATCGCCTACGACGCCACGCTGTTCATTCAGGCGTCTATCGATGAAGTGGTCAAGACACTGATCGAAGCCGTTCTGATCGTGATAGTGGTGGTCTTCCTGTTTCTGGGCGCGTTACGGTCAGTGCTGATTCCGGTGATCACGATCCCGCTTTCAATGATCGGCGTGCTGTTCTTCATGCAACTGATGGGCTATTCGATCAACCTGCTTACGCTGCTGGCGATGGTGCTGGCAATCGGGCTGGTCGTGGACGATGCGATCGTCGTGGTCGAGAACATCCACCGGCATATCGAGGAAGGCAAGACGCCCATGAGTGCCTCGCTGGAGGGTGCGCGCGAGATTGCCATGCCGGTGGTGTCCATGACCATCACGCTGGCCGCGGTGTACGCGCCTATCGGGTTTCTTCAGGGCCTCACCGGTGCATTGTTCAAAGAGTTCGCGCTGACGCTGGCGGGTGCGGTGGTGATCTCGGGCATCGTTGCGCTGACATTGTCGCCCATGATGTGTTCGCTGCTGCTGAGACATGATCCAGACCCCCACGGCTTTGCCCACAAACTGGACCAGTTGTTCGAAGGCTTGAAGGCCCGTTATCGCCATGCGTTGCACGGCACCCTTGAAACACGCCCGGTGGTTCTGGTGTTTGCGGCCATCATTCTCTGCCTGATTCCGGTGCTGTTGATGTTCACGCGCTCGGAACTGGCACCGGACGAGGACCAAGGCATCATTTTCATGATGTCGACCTCTCCCCAGCCGACCAACCTGGACTATATCAACGCTTACACAGCCCAGTTCACCACCCTCTTCAGAGAATTCCCCGAGTACTACTCTTCTTTCCAGATCAACGGTTTCAATGGCGTGCAAACCGGCGTCGGCGGGTTTCTTCTCAAGCCCTGGAATGAGCGGGAACGCACGCAAATGGAGATTCTCCCGGACGTACAGGCGCGGCTGGCGCAGATTCCGGGGCTGCAGATCTTCGGTTTCAACCTGCCATCTTTGCCAGGCACGGGCGAAGGGCTGCCGTTTCAGTTCGTCGTCAACACACCCAATGATCACGCAGCCTTGCTTGAAGTTGCCGAACGAATCCGGAAGCGAGCCGAGGCGGCTGGCAAGTTTGCCTTCATGGACATCGACCTGGCTTTTGACAAGCCTGAAGTCGTGGTGGATGTAGATCGGGCCAAGGCAGCCCAACTGGGCGTTTCCATGCAGGATCTGGGCGGAACCCTCGCCACGTTGCTAGGCGAGGCGGAAATCAACCGTTTCACCATCGACGGCCGGAGCTACAAAGTGATCGCTCAGGTTGAACGTCCGTATCGAGACAACCCGGGTTGGCTTGGCAGTTACTACGTGAAGAACAAGGAAGGGAAACTGTTGCCGCTCTCCACTCTGATCACCGTCAGTGACCGGGCAAGACCCAGGCAGCTCAACCAGTTTCAGCAACTCAACTCGGCCATCATCCAGGGCTTTCCGATCGTGAGCATGGGCGAAGCCATCGAGACCGTGCGCCAGATCGCCAGCGAGGAAGCACCAGCCGGATTTGCCTACGATTACGCAGGTGCGTCGCGCCAGTATGTGCAGGAAGGCAGCGCTTTATGGGTGACATTTGCACTGGCACTGGCGATCATTTTCCTGGTGTTGGCCGCGCAATTCGAAAGTTTCCGTGACCCGCTGGTGATCCTGGTGACGGTGCCGCTTTCAATCTGCGGAGCGCTGTTGCCGCTGTTTCTCGGCTGGTCGAGCATGAACATCTACACGCAGGTTGGCCTCGTGACCCTGATCGGACTGATCAGCAAGCACGGCATTCTGATCGTCGAGTTCGCCAATCAGCTACGCCATGAAAAAGGCGTCAGCGCCCGAGAGGCGGTTGAAGAGGCAGCCGCGATCCGCCTGCGTCCGGTACTGATGACCACAGCCGCAATGGTATTTGGCATGGTGCCTCTGATTCTGGCGACCGGTGCCGGTGCCGTGAGCCGTTTCGACATTGGTATGGTCATCGCGACCGGCATGTCGGTCGGTACCCTGTTTACCCTGTTCGTATTGCCCTGCGTCTACACGTTGCTGGCAGCAGGTGATCAGGCAGCACGTGCTCCATCCTCCCAAAACCCTCCGTTCCCCACAGCCGAGGCATAAAAAAGGCCCCGGTAAAGGGGCCTTTAAGGTTGAAGACATCATCAGTTTTTAGATCCCGTGCCCTGCGCCAGGCTGTACATCAGAAGCAACAAGTCATGATCGGGCTTGATCACTTCCTGGGCCTTAGCGACACGCGGCAAAGGGCAATTGCCCTCACCGTGCTGGGCACTCAAGATCTTCGTAGAAGGCTGCTGCCATGCCGCTACGGCCATCGTTGTAGTTGCCAACGCCCCGATAACGAACAAACCTCTAGCAATTTCGAGCTTCATGACTCTAAACCCTTGATAGCGCTGCCAAACGCCGCTTCATAAAAGTAGACCAACTTTCGCCAGTCTGCCTCGACGAATGACGAATGGCGTCTGAGCTGTTTCATATCATGCTGCGCTGCGCCCGCTGCAGTCCATCTGCGGCGACCCTTCTCCAGATCAAGCAGCGCGATCTGGACCTGGGCTTGAGCGCCCTCGCCCGTTACGCGTATAAAAATATGTTTGCTGTAAAGGCAGCTGTGCTGCCAGCGGCCCAGGTGCATGCGAGCAAGCGTGACTCCCACTTCGCGGAGAACCTGCTCCCATAGCAACTCGCCATAGCGCTCGCGTCCGCCAGCTGCATACCACTTGTCCAGCTCCTCGAAACCGTCCAGAGCGGCAGTGACCAGTAAACCACGCCACGCGTTATGCTCATCCCGCTCGGCCCCGCAGAACACAACTTGCGGAACAGCGACGTCCAGCCGACGCAGCCCTTCGAGTGCATCACGTTCGCGCAGCACGGTCGGCCGGCCGAAGGGGTGCAGCCAACTGCGGTATATGTGTCCCGTCTGACGTTTGCTGTACAAGGTTTGTCCGTCGCCGGTCACGACCCTCTGCACGCCGCTTTCGCCACCACGGCGCAGGTTAGGGGGTTCTACCCATTCACCGGTCTGCTCCCAGAAGTCCTTGAAGCGTCTCCCTCCTTGAGCCGCTGTATGACATGCCGCCTGGACGTTCATCTGCTTACCTTTTACGTAATACGTAAACACGCCAAAGGGCGTAAAGCGGCAGGAAGTCCAGATGCTTCTGAACACGAAACCCTGCCTGTTCAAATTCCGATTCCACGACCGAAGCCGGTAACACAAAGCGATTCTGGTAACTTTCTTGCCCACTTGCACGTTTGCGGTCGCGCTCCAGGCGCTTGCGTTTCCACGCCTTGAAGTTCCCGTCGACCCATAACGACACAATGACGCTGTCACGCGAAACCCGGTGAAACTCCCGCAATAGAGCCATCCGGTCGGATGAC
>JARDZH010000235.1 GCA_029240955.1 Pseudomonas sp.
ACGCAAGGCCTGACCAACGTGCGGGTTTACGATTGCGATGCTATCGAAGTGCTGAACCGCTGCATTGCCGATAACAGCCTGGACCGTCTGATGCTGTTCTTCCCGGATCCGTGGCACAAGAGCCGTCACCACAAGCGCCGCATCGTACAACCCGAGTTCGCCGCGCTGGTGCGCAGCAAGCTGAAGGTCGGTGGCGTTTTCCACATGGCGACTGACTGGCAGCCCTATGCCGAATACATGCTGGAAGTCATGGCGGTAGCGCCTGGCTATCGCAACCAGGCTGAAGACGGCCAGTACGTTCCACGTCCTGCCGAACGCCCGATCACCAAGTTCGAGCGCCGCGGCGAACGTCTGGGCCATGGCGTGTGGGATCTGAAGTTCGAGAAGGTTTGACTGGCATCGTCGTTATCGGCGCGGCCAGAAATGAGGGAGGGAGCGAAGCTCGCGACGGGCTTTACCCCTCTGTCGCGAGCTAGCGCTCCCTCCTACAGGCGTGCTGGGTTGAAAGATGACGGTAGTTACTTCCTGTCCGCAATCACCCCGATCAACACCAGCACCACCAACAACACCGGCGCCAGGCTGTAGTTGTTGAACTGACTCAGGCCGCGCACCACCCAAGGCGTGGCGTAGATCAAGGCCAGCCCGCTGCCGATGACGCAGAGCATCGCCAGCAGCGGAATCCGCACTGCGCCGGTCATGCTGCCGATGCGCTGCTCCAGCCAGCCTTTGATGTCTGAACCGAACAACACCAAAAGGCATCCCACAAGCGCCAGGGCGATTTCCGACAGGTTGTTGCGGCTCCAGCGCGAAACGGTGGCAAGCAGATCAAGTACGAGATCCATTCCGGGTCCTTAGATCAAAAAGTATTGCAGCAGGTCATTGAGAAACAATTGGCCTTGGGGTGTCGCAACCAGACGGTTCGCGTCAGGCTTGAGCAGCCCGCGTTGCTCGGCCTGTCGGCGCGCTTCGGCGAGCGAATCGAGGGTCAGCCCCGTCCTCTCGTGAAATAACGCAGCCTCGACGCCTTCCGTCAGGCGCAAGGCGTTCATCAGAAATTCAAAAGGCAGTTCTTCCGACGGTAGCCGTTTGAACCCGGCCTGAAATGGCTTGGCCGGGTTGAGGTAATCCTTGGGCAGCCGCGTTTTCCAGGTACGAATGATGCGGCCGTCCGGATGGCTCAGCTTTCCGTGAGCGCCAGCGCCGATGCCGATGAAGTCGCCGAAGGCCCAGTAATTCAGGTTGTGACGCGCCGCTTTGCCGGGCTGTGCATACGCCGACACTTCGTATTGCGCATAGCCGTTGTCTGCCAGCAGCTGCTGACCGGTTTCCTGGATGTCCCAGAGAATGTCGTCTTCAGGCAGCACAGGCGGCTGGTTCCAGAACACCGTATTGGGTTCCAGCGTCAGTTGATACCAGGACAGGTGCGTCGGGGCCAGCGCGATGGCTTGGCGCAAGTCGCCCAGCGCTTCGTCCTGAGACTGATCGGGCAAACCGTGCATCAGGTCCAGGTTGAAGTTGTCGAAACCCGCCTGGCGCGCCATGTCGGCGGCGCGGATTGCTTCGTCGCCGTTATGGATCCGGCCAAGCGCCTTGAGTTTGGCTTCCTGAAAGCTCTGGATGCCGATGGACAGGCGATTGATGCCCAGACCACGGTAGGCGCTGAACTTCACCTGCTCAAACGTCCCGGGGTTTGCTTCCAGGGTGATTTCAATGTCGCTTGCAAAGCGTATCCGCTGCTCGACGCCGACCAGCAGCCGACCCAGGGCTTGCGCACTGAACAGGCTTGGGGTGCCACCGCCGAAGAAGATCGAACGCAATTCCCGGCCGTAGACGTTAGGCAGGTCCTGGTCCAGATCGGCCAGCAGCGCGTCGACGTATTCCTCTTCCGGCAGCACGGGGCTGGCGGTATGGGAATTGAAGTCGCAGTACGGGCATTTGCGCACGCACCAGGGAATATGGATGTACAGCGACAGCGGTGGCAATTGCGGCAATGCGCTTGCCGGGCCGGCCGACGAGAAGCCGTCCTGACCCGGAAACAGCGGTTGTACTCGGGTCATTGCAGACCCAGGCGTTGGCGTAACAAAGTCATGGCGCGAGCGCGATGGCTGAGCTGGTTCTTCTCGACCGGGCTGAGTTCCGCGCTGGAGCAGTCTCGCTCGGGCACCCAGAACAGAGGATCGTAACCAAAACCGTGCTCGCCGCTGGCGGCGTGCAGGATGCGACCCTGCCAGAGGCCTTCGCAGAGAATCGGCAGCGGATCGTCAGCGTGCCGTACCAGCGCAAGTACGCAGACGAACTGCGCGCCCCGTTGCTCGTCGGGCACATCTTTGAGCGCTTCGAGCAGCTTGGCATTGTTGGCAGCGTCGCCTTTGCCGTCGGCATAGCGCGCGGAATAAATACCCGGCGCACCGCCCAGAAAGTCCACGGCCAGCCCGGAATCGTCAGCCAACGCCGGCAAGCCGGACAGCCGCGCGGCGTTGCGCGCCTTGAGGATCGCGTTTTCGACGAAGGACAGTCCGGTTTCCTCCGGCTCGACCATGCTGAACTCGCCGACCGAGCGCAACTGCACGCTGTCGCCAAGCATGGCCTGGAGTTCTTTGAGCTTGCCGCCGTTGTGGCTGGCCAATACGAGTTGAGTGAGGTTGATCATTGGCCTGGGAAGAGTTCCTGGTTGAAGCTGAAGCGATTGGTTTTACCGCCCGCCTGCACAGTGATATCGAAAATCCGGGTTTCCTGCTGCGGCACCGGGTACTGCGCCAGGAAGGATACCGCGCCGTGCTCGGTCACTTGCCTGAAGCGCAGAGGGACCGGCTCACCGGTCAGATCGCGGATGGTGCCGCTGACCTGGGCGGGATACGGCTTGCCCGTCCTGAACACCGAGACGTTGATGACGCCTTGGTCCTTGCTGCGGATCAACTCGACGCTGCGAGCCATTTCGGGCTGCAGAAAGGTCGAATTGAAGGTGTTGTAGTAAACGGTGACGTCGCCGAACGTCGCCTGACGGCTGCTGCTGATGGCATCGGCGGCGATGGCTGATGAGCCAAGGCAGGCGCTGAGCAGAAATATTGCCAGGCGACTCATGTTGATTCTCCCGATGGCACTGGATTACACAGCAACCTTGTGGTCGGTCAGGCTCGGGCTGCTGACCCGATAAATCCCGATCTCACCCAACAGATTAGGCCAAAGCTTGCTTGCCCAGCCGTGTCGGTGCTGCTGATCCACCGCCAGCCGATCGATGACCTGCGCCTGACGCTCGCGGCACAACTCTTCGAAGTCTTCGAAGGTGCAGAAGTGGATGTTCGGCGTGTTGTACCAGGTGTACGGCAGGAACTCCGAAACCGGCATGCGACCCTTGCTCGCCAGATACCAGCGGCAACGCCAATGGCCGAAGTTCGGGAAAGTGATGATGCACTGGCGACCGACACGCAGCATCTCGTCCAGAATCCGGTCGGGGTAGTGGACCGCCTGCAACGCCTGGGTCATGACCACGATATCGAAACTGTTGCTGGCGAAGTTGCCCAGACCCTTGTCCAGGTCCTGCTCGATCACGTTGACGCCCTTGGCCACGCACTCGGCAATGTTGTTCGGGTCGTTCTCCAGGCCGTAGCCGGTGACTTGCTTGTTGTCGCGCAGCCAGGTCAGCAGTTCGCCGTTACCACAGCCCAGGTCCAGCACGCGGCTGCCTGCGGGGATCCATTCCTGGATGATTTCTAGGTCGGCTCTCATGGCTTGCTCACAACGTAATCCGGTTCATATAGTTGCTGAAGGCCTGCAGGTAGCGCGGAATCGGGATCAGAAAAGCGTCGTGCCCTTGAGGCGCATCGATTTCCAGATAGCTGACATCCTTGCGCGCGGCCATCAACGCATCCACCAGCTCCCGCGAGCGGGCAGGGGAGAAGCGCCAGTCGGTGGTGAACGACATCACACAGAACTTCGCCGTAGCAGCGGCGAACGTCTTGGCAAGGTTGTCATCGAAGTTGGCCGCGGGATCGAAGTAGTCCAGTGCTTTAGTCATCAACAGGTAAGTGTTGGCGTCGAAGCGCCCGGAGAACTCCTCACCTTGATAACGCAGGTAGCTCTCGACCTGAAATTCCACGCTGTGGAAGTCGTAGTTGAGCTTCTCGCTCTTGAGACCGCGGCCGAATTTCTCCCCCATCGAGTCATCGGACAGGTAGGTGATGTGCCCGACCATGCGCGCCAGCATCAGGCCACGCTTGGGGATAACGCCTTTTTCCTGGAACGAGCCGCCGTGGAATTCCGGATCGGTGAGGATCGCCTGACGCGCGACCTCGTTGAATGCGATGTTCTGCGCCGACAGCTTGGGTGCCGAGGCGATTGCAAGGCAGTGGCGCACGCGGTCCGGATAACTGATGGTCCACTGCAGCGCCTGCATGCCGCCAAGGCTGCCGCCCACCACTGCCGCCCATTGCTCGATGCCTAGCCGGTCCGCCAGGCGCGCCTGGCTGTTGACCCAGTCCTCGACGGTCACGACCGGGAAGTTGGCGCCGAAAGGCTTGTCGGTTTCCGGGTCGAAACTGCTTGGGCCAGTTGAGCCGTTGCAGCCACCCAGGTTGTTGAGGCTGACGACAAAGAACTTGTCTGTGTCGATGGGTTTGCCCGGCCCGATGCAGCTGTCCCACCAGCCCGGTTTGCGATCGTCGGTGCTGTGGTAACCCGCAGCATGATGATGGCCGGACAACGCGTGGCAGATCAGCACGGCATTGCTGCGTGCAGCGTTCAGCTCGCCGTAGGTTTCGTAAATCAGGTCGTAGGCAGGCAACGAACGGCCGCACGCCAGAGCCAGTGGCTCACTGAAATGCGCCAGTTGCGGTGTGACCAGTCCAACAGAGTCGTGGGGAAAGACGGTGGGCATTGACCCTGCTCTCGCTTGAATGAGGCGTAAGTCTAAAGATCGCCGGGGGTAGCAGCAACAGAGGAATCTACAGCAG
>JARDZH010000236.1 GCA_029240955.1 Pseudomonas sp.
GGTCGGGCAAATGCGCAGTGTTCAATTCGCCGTCCACGTGAATGCGCAGTTCCAGCGATGGCAGGTGAATGCCGGTGGCCAGTTCATAGGTCGCCACCACGTCAGCGCCGCCGACGCGATTACCCACCTCCAGGAACACCGGTTCGTCAGCATCCATGATCGCTTCCAGATGGAATGCGCCGTTGTGAATCTGCACGGCCTGCAACGCCGTGCTGACCCAGGCCTGCATCCCGGCGCTGACCTGCAGGTGCCAGGAACCGAGTGGATGTCCGCGCTCCATGTAATCCAGGCAGGTGCCGACGTACTCGCTGGCCAGCAGGGTGACGATTTGCCCGTTCAGCACCAGTCCGTCGAAATGACGAATAGAGCCGCTGATGTATTCCTCAACCTGAAAGTCCGCAACGGGCAATGAAAGCTCGCTGATCGTTTGCCGGATCGCATCAAAGGCGCCCGCTGCTGGGTGGATGCTGACATCCATGCTGGACGCGCCGCTGTGGGGTTTGAGCACGGTCGCACCGTTCCAGGGAACCCGGCCCTGAAATGCCAGATAACGCTCAAGCGACATGAAGCGCGGCACGCGCAACCCACTAGCCTGAACGGCCGCTTTCATCGCCAGCTTGTTGCGCGCCAGGGTGACCGCTTGCAGCGAGGCCCCTTCGACATTCAGCGCTTCACGCAGGCGCGCCGCGTCGAGCAGTTCGTATTCGGACATGGAAATGATCCGATCGAATGTTTGCGGATATTGCGCCAGCCAGGCCAGTGTCTCCTCGAATGCGCTGCCCAGACCGGCCCTTGTTACGGCTGTGCAACGCAAGTCTGCAGGCAGCGTATCGATGGCCGATTGTTTGCCCAGATACGTGACCTCATGCAGATCGTGATCGATGCCACGGTGATATTCGATGCGTGGATAGGGCACACGGTGAAGGATGAGAATTTTCATGCCAGAGTCTCGAAGCGAATAAGAGAGGGGTCAGGAGGCGACCTTGAGTGGCTGCGCGGCGGCCAGATGACCCTGCAGAATCTCAAGCCATTGTTCGCGCAGGACTGTCACCAGATCGCGGATGTCCACGCTGGCGTCATGCAAGGCAACGCAGGCGTGGGCAACAAAGTCGCTGTTGTCTCTGGGAATCGCGTGGATGAGGCGCGAGTGTCCGGCGATCCATGCACACTCCAGCAGCACGAGGTCTTTCCTGGCGAGGTCGAGCGCGTGGGCCGTTCGAGCCAGCGTCTCGTCGACCATGCTGTGGATCTTGCCGAGGTCAGCCACATCCAGAGTCATGTCATGGGGCGCGCCGAACATGACGGTCGCGGCACTGCAGGTCGCGGGCGGCAAATCGGCCGGAATTGTTGCGGCAAACACCGAATCAACCCACGCGGCATACAGGTCCAGACCATGAACGGCCTGCGCCAGGGTCCAGATTTTCATGCCGCCGGGGCGGCGATTGGGTTCGATCACGGCGGTGCGGCAGTCGCTGTCACTGAGTTTGATCTCATTATGAAACGGCCCGATGCGCTGGCCGACGAGGCGATTGACCTGCTCGCCAGCCAGGCGAATGGCCTGACGTTCGTGCTCGTCGAGGCGAGCGGGCAGGATCTGCGCCACCTCCACCGGATAACGCCCGGTGGCGCTGACTTTCTCAGTGATGAACCACAGTTCGCCCAGCCCGTCATAGGAATATTCGCGAGTGAAGGTAATGAATGCCTCTGCCAGCACACCCCCGTCCAGGTAGGGCGCCACTTCGTTGAATGCCTGCTCGCAGTCCCCTCCGGGCGTGACCATGACCACGCCGCGGTTGTTGCCTTCACACGCGGGTTTGATGACGAAACCACGCTCCTGGCGCACGGCAAAGTTGCGCACATCGTTGAGGCATTCGATGGCCTGGAAGTCTGGAAGCATGACGCCCGACTGGTTGAGGAGGGCGCGCTGTTCGTACTCGGCGATGCGGTACGCCAGTTTGTCAAAAGCGCCCAGTGCCAGTTCGGCATCATCCACGGGCAGCCCGAGACGTTCGAGCAACGCGGCGCCGCTGGCTACCGCGTTGTCGGAAAAAACCATCCCGGCACTGATTCTGGCGGCGTCGTCACCCAGCTGTGCCAACGCCTGGCGTATGAAATCATCTGCCAGAGGATCGGCATCGATCACCCGGTCGCTGATCGCCAGGTCATGATCCTGAGGATCGCTGCGTACCAGCCACGTCTCGGCACCCCAACGCGCGCGAGCGTAGTTGCGCATGTGCAGAACGTCACCGATCCGGCTCAGGTTGTAATCCACTATCAACAATACAGGCGCACGCTGCGGCATGTCGGACATCCTCGAATACTTGCAGTTGTTCAGAGAGGTAAGGTTGTTTCAGGCAGTGGTTCGGCGGTCGCTCAAGGGCTTTCCGGCTGATACTGAATGTCCAGCGCCGTGGCGCTGAGTTGGGCCAGTTGGTGCAATTGCGCCGCCTGATCGGCGCGCTCGAAGGTCCACAGCAACTGGCCGAGGAACACCTCACGCGCATGCGCGGGCACTACGTCGCCGGCCTTGAGCAGAATGTGCTGAACCACCGGTGCGAGCGGTAACGCGTTCAAGGTGACGGAACTCAGCGTTCCCGGTCTGGCGAAATACACGCGAAAAAAAGTCGCCGCCGACTGCGTGCTCGTGCCGTCCGAGCGCCAGCCGTAATCAACCAGTCGCTGCACCAGTGACGCACGGGTCGAGGTATCGTCCTGACTGGCCAACAGCAGATCGATCCACAGCGACAGCATGCTGTGCCCGCCAGTGACGGCCTCGACGCTGTGGGAAATCAGGCTGCCACCGACCCGCGGGTTGATCTCGATCAGGTCCCAGTACTGGCCAGTGAAACGCGCTTCGACGTGGTAGCAGCCCCATTTGAGCGCCATGCGCCCCAGCACTTTTTCCAGCCATTGCAGGCCCGCCGCGATCTGTGCCTGATCAAGGCTGGCTGGCGGGGTGGTGCAGCTGTCTTCCAGCACCGTGTCGGCGGTCTCGGTGACTTCATATTTCTCGTGAATGGCCACGACATGCATTTCGCCATCCACCAACAACGTTTCGAAACTGAATTCCTGGCCCGGTATGTAATCTTCAGCCATGAACTGCAGGCCGTCGTGGAATGCCGAGGCATAGACGGTGTCTTCGGTCGAGGCCAGACGCAATGCCTCCAGCGCCTGCCAGTCCGTGTCCTGGCGCATCGGAAATGCAGCATAGGAAGCGATGCCGTGGATCGGTTTGATGAAGTAGCGTTGGCTGCTGGCCTTCAGTGTTTCGAGGACAGGGGCTGTCAGCGCATGGGCCTGGGCGCTGGACAGGCCCGCCTCGGCAAGCTGGTTGCGCACATTGAGCTTGTTGCGCAGTGCCAGCGCCTGCCGGGCATCAATGTCATAGGTGCCGAGTGATGCGTTGGCTGCCGCCATCAAGTGCCGGTAACCTTCCCAGACGCTGATGCAGCAGGTGACCTGCTCACCGGACTTGCGCAGGGTCTGCAGCGCATTGCTCACATCCTCCTGCTTCAACTGGTGCGAGTCGGAAATGTACAACCGGTCCGCCCAGGTCTGGATCTGCTCCAGGCGGGCCGGCACATGTTCTGGAAGCGGCAATGAAGACAGCACGAAACAGCGAAGCTGGCGTCGCTGCAGCTCCTCCTTCAGGTCTTCCAGGAAAGAAAAGCCGCAGTGGCTCAGGATCAGAACACCGGGTCGGTTTGACTTCATTGCCTGCTCCATGGCTTAAGCAGCCTTGTCTTGCGGCTTGGCCAGGGTGTCGATGTACAGCTCGCTGAAATACATGGCGAGAATTTTCTGATGCTCGGCCAGGTAGCGTTTCAGCGCGCTGATGTCCTGCTCTCCCTTGATCAGGAAACGCAGGGCCGCCCAGACTTCACCCGGATGGTCATCGTTGATGTCAGTGTGAGAGTGAGAGATCTGCCCGACAATTTTGGTCTCGCCAACCGAAGTCTTCAGCGCTTCTAGTTTGCGCGGCTCAAGCTTCACGTTCACGTACTCGACCAGATAGGAGTAGGCGATGACGCCCAGCGGGCCTTCGTGGTCCAGCAGGTAGGAGAAGAAGCCGGTCAGCAGTTTGGTGGACAGGTACGGTTCGGTGGCGAGGAACTCTTCGCGGCTGACGCCGACACGCTCCAGATCCTGAATGAACAGATCGTCGTGGAGCATTTCTTCCTGCTCGTAATGCGCCCAGATCTGTGCCGCTTCCGGGCTGACCTTGGCCACTTCGACCAGTGCTTTGGCTTCCGCTACGCGCAGCAGGCGGATGCGCCATGCGGTTTCGATCAGGTGACGCTTGTAATAGGCACTGTTGACGTCTTTGCCTTCCAGGTGCGCGGCCTGAGGTACGGTTTCGTACCACTGCTCTACTTGAGCGTCGATTATCCGATCGATTTCTCCACGCAGATTCAGCGAAGCGGCAGCGTTGAGAAAAGGAGTGCGGTCACCATAGCCAACATTCTTTACACGGTTCAGCATATCAAGCCTCTTTTTTGGGTTTGTTTTAACGCGTTGTTTATCAGTGGATTCAGTTGTAACTATCAGCCAATAACTTCAATGGCCAATTCACCTCTTATCAAACACTGGCAGGCCAGGCGATATTCTTCGCCGGTGTAACCCAGTACTTCAATAAACGCTTGTTCATCGTCATCCCGAGGATTCAAGGCCTCGAGACCTGATTCAACCTTGATCAGGCAAGCGCCGCAGGCACCTACACGGCAGCCCAGCGGGATCAGATTCTTGCCGCCGGCTTCCCATTCGATATCGGTAATCGCAGAGTTGCTCGGTAGTTGGAACTCATGCGCAGAGTCAGACTTTTGCGAAGTAATGGTGAGTGTGTGCAGCGCCATACTTACCTCGATTCCCTATTAAAGTTTGTGTGGCAGGCACACAGTTGCACGCTGCGTATCACTACGCACTCGAGCAGTTAGTTTGTCTGGCGG
>JARDZH010000237.1 GCA_029240955.1 Pseudomonas sp.
GAAGACGACATTCTGCCGCCGCTCACGCCGTATCAGGTGATGAAGGTCGGGCACATCCCGTTGATTCCTTATCAGCGGCCCGGCTCGCCGGTGGTGGCCGAGCGTGTCGCGCAACTGGCCAACAGCGTGCGCGGCGTGATGCTGGAGCGGCTTGGTCCGGTGGTCTGGGAAAGTTCGGTCGCCAAGGCGTGCTATGCGCTGGAAGAACTGGAAGAAACCGCTCGTTTGTGGCTGATGAGCAACCCCAAACCTGCGCCGCTGGAGCCTTCGGCTCTGGAAGAGCTGCGTCAGGTGTTCAACGCCAAGTGGTAATTCAACCGTAAACGGCAGGAAGGTCTTTCGGGACCTTCTTCTCGATTTCGATTCTGTAATCCCGGCGTTGCCGGAAAACAATAACAATCAGGAATGAAAAGCATGACTTCTCGCCATTCTCAGGTTGCCTGCTTCCGCTTGTTGTCCGCTTCGCTCAACCGTTTCGGGAGCACTTGGGCATGACCCCAATAATGTTGATGTCTGTCGCTGGCGCCGGTATCGCGCTGCTGTTGTTTCTGGTTCTGAAATACAAATTCCAGCCGTTCGTGGCCCTGATGCTGGTGAGCATCATCGTGGCGCTGGTCGCCGGTGTTAAACCTGCCGATCTGGTCGCGACGATCGAAGGCGGGATGGGCAAGACCCTCGGCCACATCGCGATCATCATTGCGTTAGGCGCGATGATCGGACGGATCATCGAGCTGTCCGGTGGCGCAGAAGCGCTGGCCCGCACACTGATCGACCGCTTCGGCAACAAGCGCACGCCGCTGGCGCTGACGGTCGCGGGTTTCATGGTCGGCATTCCGGTGTTCTTCGAAGTCGGCGTGATCATCCTGATGCCGCTGGCCTACGGTGTTGCACGCGCAGCCCGCAAACCGCTGCTGATCTTCGCTCTGCCAATGTGCGCCGCGTTGCTGGCCGTGCATGCGTTTTTGCCGCCGCATCCCGGTGCCGTGGCCGCTGCCAGCCAACTGGGCGCCGATCTGGGCCGGGTGCTGATGCTGGGTATTCCGATCGTTGCGGTGCTGTGCGTGATCGGTTACTTCGTGGCCGGTCGGATGACCCGCAAGACCTACCCGATGACCGACGACATCCGCGCCGAAGTCTATGGCCCGCATGTCACCAACGAAGACCTGGAAGCCTGGGCACGCAACGATTACTCCACCGTTCGTGAAACGATTCACACGCAGACCAACGGCGTGGAAGAAAGCGCCGGCAGTCTGGCCGCCAAGTTGCCGCCTGCGCCTGCACCCGGTTTCGGCTTGATCATCGCGCTGATTCTGCTGCCGATCGTACTGATCCTGCTGGGTACGCTGGCGACCACGCTGTTGCCTGCCGAATCGACCCTGCGTGCGGTCCTCACTGTACTGGGCGCTCCGCTGGTCGCATTGTTGATCGATACATTGCTGTGCGCTTATTTGCTGGGCTCGCGCCGTGGCTGGAGCCGCACGCAAGTGTCCGACGTGATCGGCTCGGCTCTGCCCGGCGTGGCGATGGTGATCCTGATCGCCGGTGCCGGCGGTGTGTTCGGCAAGGTGCTCGTGGATACCGGTATCGGCGCTGTGGTTTCCGAAGCGCTGCGCACCACTGGCTTGCCGGTGCTCGCTCTGGGCTTTTTGCTGACATTGCTGCTGCGCGCGGTCCAGGGTTCGACCACTGTCGCGCTGGTTACCACGGCCGGCATCCTGAGCCCGTTAATCGCGACGCTGGACCTGAGCGCCAACCACATGGCCCTGCTGTGCCTGGCCATGGGCGGCGGCGGGCTGGCAATGTCGCACATCAACGACGCCGGTTACTGGATGTTCACCAAGCTGGCCGGCCTGAACGTCGCCGACGGCTTGCGTACCTGGACCGTGCTGGTCACTCTGCTGGGCACACTGGGTTTCGTGATTACCCTGCTGCTTTGGCCTTTCGTCTGACCCTTCGAGATTACTGGAGCCCACATGCCACGTTTCGCCGCCAACCTCAGCATGCTGTATCCGCAACATGACTTTCTTGATCGCTTTGCCGCCGCTGCTGCGGACGGCTTTGGCGCGGTCGAGTACCTGTTTCCTTACGCCTACACTCCTCAAGAGCTGAAGCAGCGTCTGGATGACAACGGTCTGGTCCAGGCGCTGTTCAACGCCCCGCCCGGCGACTGGGACGCAGGCGAGCGCGGCATCGCTTCGCTGCCCGGTCGTGAAGCGGAGTTCCGCAGCGGGATCGAGCGTGCGCTGGAGTACGCTCAGGTGCTGGGCAACGACAAGGTGCACGTGATGGCCGGTCTGCTGCCAAGCGAAGATCTGCGCCAGCGTCATCAGGCGGTTTATCTGGAAAACCTGACTTTTGCTGCGCAACAGGCCAAGGCCGTAGGCGTCACGATTCTGATCGAGCCGATCAACACGCGTGACATGCCGGGCTTCTTTTTGAACCGTCAGGACCAAGCGCAGGAAATCTGCAGGCAGGTCGGTGCGGACAACCTCAAAGTGCAGTTCGACTGCTATCACTGCCAGATCGTCGAAGGCGATCTGACGGCCAAATTGCGTCGCGACTTTGCAGGCATCGGCCACATCCAGATTGCTGGCGTTCCGGATCGTCATGAACCGAACCTGGGCGAGCTCGACTACAACTGGCTGTTCGAGGAAATTGACCGCCTTGGTTACACCGGCTGGATCGGCTGCGAATATCGCCCTAAAGGCGACACATCGCAGGGCCTGGAATGGCTGCGCAAGCTGCAGGTAAAATAAAGCGAAACACGATGGCCTGAGCGCAAGGCTCAGGCCATCAAAAAGCCATCACCTTCGTAGCAAATCACAACGTTTCACAGCATTTTACAGGCGCGATCAGCAAGAATTGGCGAAGTCCTTTTCGCACTCTTCTTTCGCGGCCTTGCTCGGTGAGGTCAGCCTTACCCTGCGAGGCGCCATGAACATCCAGCCCAATTCCAATATCCCAAGCGATGCTCTCCCGGACTTCGAGTCCAGACTCAAGCGCAGCATTTCCAACGCCAAGAACGACGACCCGAAGAAACAGGACCGCACCGCCACCGACAACGAAGTCTGGCCGCCCATTGAAGGCACCAAGGTTTCGGTCATGGAAAACGGCGACATGCATTACGAGCGTGACGGCCAGGGTGTGATCGTCGCCGCCTCGACCAACCCGCAACTGTTCAGGTTTCTTACTCAACTCGACGACCTGAGCCAGTCCCCTTCCCAGAAAACCCAGATCGACAAAGCGCTTGCCGACGGTACAACGGTCGCTGATCGCAACACCGAGTTGCCCGGCTGGGGCGACATCAAGAATTTTGAATGGCAAGGCCAGCTGGAAACGGCCGAGGTCGTGACCTTCACGACTCATGATGGCGAGAAGGTCACCGTTTCCAAGGCACTCACGCCCGAGCTGTTCGCAGCCGCCCAGCAGATGGGCTTGTCCCGGGTGACGCTGGAGAACCGGGTCAACAATGACGATCGCGTGCAGGCGGGCGCAGACCTGTACGTCGCCGAACACGACGTCGTGCTGACGGGCTCCAAGGATGAATTCGGTAACGGTGTGATCCAGTTCGAGACGCGAGACGGCAAGAAATACGTCGTGTCCCAGTTCGAGAACAAAGAGCTCTACGATCGCGTTGCGCAGATCAACAGCGAAAACGTGCAGGGCGACGTGCAGAAAATTCGCGACGAGCACGGCATGGGCAATCTCGACGACCTCGACATTCTCAGCCGGCCAACCGGCGTCAAGTCTGACGAAAAAGACAAGGATTCCGCCGACTTGACGGTGGTGGAATTAGCCACCAAGAACCTGATGGACAAGTACCAGAAACTGGTCGACGACAAGAAGGTGGATAAGGACAGCGACATTTACAAGCTGGTGATGGCGATCGAAGCCAAGGCTTCCATGGAAAGCGGCCGCACCATCACGCCTTATGTCGAAGACCCGCGCGGTGCCGAGTCGTGGCGCAAATTCGACAGCGAAGGCGAGACGCTTACCGACGCCGACATGCAGGACATTCTCGACGGCAACAGCATCGACAAGGCGCTGGCCGAACTGTTTGCCAACGGCAATGGCGAGAAGGACAAGATCGGCAAGGAATATCAGGCCGAGATGGACGCTGCCATCGAAAAAGTCAGCGGTGGTGACAAGGAAGCCCTCGCCAAGGAGTTGCACGAGAAGCTGACCAGTCTGGAGTTCGTCGAGTACCTCAACGATCTTGAGAAAGCCGGCAAAAACTCTGAAGGCCAATCCGATGTAGCACGCCTGCTGTCGAGCCTTGAACTGCTGGACCCTGAACTGGCCAAGGATGCCCAGAGCGAGCTGAAGAAAAACAGCGTGATGGCCGAAGTCGACAAGCTGATGGCCGATCCGGGTGGTATCCCCGACGAGTACAAAGAGCTGGCGCTCAAGGACATCTTCTCGGCGCTCAAGCAGGGCATCAAGGGCATGGCGGATATCCCCCGCCGGACCCAGGACACCATCGAGAAATTCTTCAACGAACTGCTGAAGGACCAAACCAAGTTCAGTGATTTCTCGGACCAGGTCACCAAGCTTAATAAAGGCGAGATCACCCAGGCCCAGTTCGAGGAGGCCGCCGCCAATAAATACGTCGGTGCCGAAGACAAGGAAGGCTTCAAGAAAGCCATTGGCAAGCTCAACCAGAGCGGCGTGTTCGGTACAGCGGCAGGCTTCACCTCGCTCGGTGGCGCGATCTACATGCTGTCGGCCAAGAACGGTCAGCTCAGCGACGATCCGCTGGAACGACTGGCGATCGCCAAGGACTTCATCACGTTCCTGGGCTCGGGCGCACAGTTCGAGAAGACCGGCGTATTCAATCTGCTCACCAACACCAACACTGCCGAACTGCTGGGCCTGAGCAAATCGCTGCCTGAAATCTGGGGCAAGGAAGCGCCCTGGACCAAGAAGATCGAGGAAGCTCACGC
>JARDZH010000238.1 GCA_029240955.1 Pseudomonas sp.
TGCACCATCGAAGACCCGATCGAGATGGTGGAACCTGCGTTCAATCAGATGCAGGTGCAGCACAACATCGACCTGAATTTCGCGAGCGGCGTGCGAGCGCTGATGCGGCAGGACCCGGACATCATCATGATCGGCGAGATTCGGGACCTGGAAACAGCAGAAATGGCGATTCAGGCGGCGTTGACCGGCCACTTGGTGCTGTCGACCCTGCACACCAATGACGCGCCCAGCGCCATCAGCCGTATGCTCGAACTCGGCGTGCCGCATTACCTGCTCAAGGCGACCATTCTGGGGGTCATGGCCCAGCGCCTGGTGCGCACGCTGTGTCCGCACTGCAAAGCACCGATCAACCTCAACGAAACCGACTGGCAGACGCTCACACGCCCGTGGCAGGCGCCATTACCCGCGGGCGCGCACCAGGCGGTCGGTTGCGTAGAGTGCCGCGACACCGGTTACCGGGGCCGCGCCGGGGTTTACGAGATCATGCTGATGTCGGACAACGTCAAAGCGCTGATCTCCGCTGACCTGGACCTGACGGCCATGCGCCGCCAGGCGTTCAAGGAAGGCATGCGCAGCTTGCGGCTGTCGGGCGCGCAGAAGGTTTCGGCCGGGCTGACCACGCTGGAAGAAGTGCTGAGGGTGACGCCGCAAAGCGAGCAGCGTTGAACTAGTTTTGCGCTGCGACTATCCAACGGATCAGAACAACCACAGTTGGAGTACTCACTATGCGTCTCAAGTTTGCTGTTGCTGCATGCGCCTTGCTCTCTCTTCCGGTCGGGTCAGCGATGGCTGACAGTTTCTGGCGTGACGTGATTTCTTCGGGCGCCACCACCGGCTCGACCTACCTGACGTTCAAGGATCACAAGCTGATCGTTGCCGCTCAGGACGATGCCGGCAGCTTCGTTGCCAGCGAAGGCAACATCCGCGGTCCATTCCTGGAAGCCGCTATCCAGCAGGTCCGTCAGGACAATCCAGGCCTGAAAGCGTCGGACATGGAACTGGCCAACGCGATCCTGGAAAAGAACCTGGTCGCCGACAACCAGTAATCGCCGGACAAAAAAATGCCGCTCATTCGAGCGGCTTTTTTTTGCGTTCGGTTTATTCGCCGATGACGCTCTTGTAGCCCGGCGCGTCCAGCAGTTTGTCCAGATCGCCCGACGCGTCCGACGGTTTGATCTTGAAGATCCATGCGTCGTAAGGCGTGCTGTTGAGCAGTTCAGGGCCGTCGCTCAGTGCTTCGTTGACGGCAACCACTTCACCCGCCACTGGCGAATAGATGTCCGAAGCGGCTTTCACAGATTCCACGACGCCCGCTGCGTCGCCTGCAGCGAACACTTTGCCGACTTCCGGCAGCTCGACGAACACGACATCGCCCAACGCTTCCTGTGCGTGGTCCGAGATACCAACGGTAATCGTGCCGTCAGACTCCATACGCGCCCATTCATGGCTTTCAGCGAAACGCAGTTCGGCGGGAATATTGCTCATTTAGTCATCCTCTACATCGAGTCAGCGGAAACCCGCCAGATAGGTTAGATAAGGACCTTGCCATGCCGGACGAACGCCGGCTGTACCACCCGAACCGGATACCATTTGCCACGGATTTCCACCTCGGCCCGGTCAGCCGTCGCCATGGGCACACGGGCCAGCGCGATCGAGTTGCTTAGCGTAGGTGAGAAACTACCACTGGTGATCTCCCCTTCGCCATTTTCTGCGATCCGAACGACCTGCCGCGCCCGCAAGACGCCACGCTCTTCCAGCACCAGCCCGACCAGTTTGAACGCGATGCCTTCGGCACGTTCAGCTTCCAGTGCAGCTCGGCCGATGAAGTCTCGCTCGACAGGCTCCCACGCCACGGACCAGGCGATATTGGACACCAGCGGCGATACACGCTCGTCCATGTCCTGACCGTACAGATTCATGCCTGCTTCCAGCCGCAGCGTGTCACGCGCACCCAGACCGATCGGGGAAATACCCGCGCCGACCAGATCGTTGAAGAAGCTCGGCGCCTGTTCGGCGGGCATCATGATTTCAAGACCGTCCTCGCCGGTGTAGCCCGTACGGGCGATGAACCAGTCGCCATCGTCGTGGCCTTCGAACGGCTTGAGGTTACGGATCAACTCAGCGCGCGAGCTGCTGACCAGTTCGGCAATGCGGCTTCTGGCCTGCGGCCCCTGAATCGCCAGCATGGACATTTCATCACGCGGGAGCAGCTCGACATCGAACCCTGCCAGCCGGGACTGCATCCAGGCCAGGTCCTTGGCTCCGGTGGCTGCGTTGACGACCAGCCGGTACCCGGCGGTTGTCAGGTACACGATCATGTCGTCGATGATGCCGCCGCTGACGTCGAGCATGGCGCTGTACAACGCGCGTCCGGCACTCTTGAGTCGATCGACATCATTGGCAAGCAGGTGACGCAACCAGGCTTTGGCCTGACTGCCCATCACATCGATCACTCGCATGTGAGAGACGTCGAACACCCCGCAATCGCGGCGCACCTGATGGTGCTCCTCGACCTGCGATCCGTAATGCAACGGCATGTCCCAACCACCAAAATCGACCATCTTCGCGCCCAGCGCGAGGTGCAGGTCGAATAGAGGGGTACGCTGTCCCATGGGTTTCTCCTTCCGGGCGTGGCGAAGGTGCAGACCGGCAGATGGCCGACAAGCCCCCATGATTCGGGGTTTGCAGCAAATGACAGCTCATCGAATAGTCTGACAGACCGCACCGATTGCGGCGCATTGTAGCCGCATGGTGGGGGACCCGCACCTAACCAATCTGTCGGGCCGAACGCCGGATCAAACCAATCACCGGAAGCAGGCCGACCAGCACCAGCGTAAGCGCAGGCAATGCGGCGCGCGCCCACTCGCCTTCACTGGTCATCTCGAAGATCCGTACCGCCAGTGTGTCCCAGCCGAATGGACGCATCAGCAAGGTGGCAGGCATCTCTTTGAGCACATCGACGAACACCAGCAACGCCGCGCTGAGCGCTCCAGGCACCAGCAAGGGCAGATACACTTTGAAAAACAACTTCGGCCCGCTCACGCCCAGGCTGCGCGCGGCTTCCGGCAACGACGGCCGAATGCGCGCCAGGCTGTTTTCCAGCGGCCCGTAAGCCACCGCGATGAAGCGCACCAGATACGCCAGCAGCAGCGCCGATAGACTGCCCAGCAACAGCGGTTTGCCCGCGCCGCCAAGCCAACCGGACAGCGGGATCACCAGCGCACGGTCCAGGTAGCTGAACGCCAACATGATCGAGACCGCGAGCACCGACCCGGGAAGTGCATAACCTACGTTGGCGATGCTGACGCCCGAGCGGATCGCGGCTGTGGGCGCCATGCGCCGGGCGAATGCGAGTATCAAGGCGACGCAGACCGTGATCAGCGCTGCCATGCCGCCCAGATACAAGGTGTGCAGAATCAGACCTGTGTAGCGCTCATCCAGATCGAAGCGGCCACGCTGCCAGACCCAGACGACCAGCTGCAGCATCGGCACGACAAACGCACAGGCGAACACCAATCCGCACCAGCCCGTCGCGGCCAGCGCCTTGAGGCCTCGCAGGTGGTACAGCGCCTTGCCACGTGGTCGCTCATTGGCGGGACGGCTGGCGCCCCGCGCACGTCGCTCGCCATAAAGCACCACCATCACCGCCAGCAGTAACAGGCTGGCCAGCTGTGCTGCGCTGGATAGGCTGAAGAACCCGTACCAGGTCTTGTAGATCGCCGTTGTGAAGGTATCGAAGTTAAAGACGGATACGGCGCCAAAGTCAGCGAGCGTTTCCATCAGTGCCAGCGCCACACCCGCACCGATGGCAGGCCGAGCCATCGGCAAGGCGACCCGCCAGAAAGCTTGCAACGGCGACTGGCCGAGAACGCGCGCAGCCTCCATCAGGCCTTTGCCCTGCGCCAGGAATGCGGTACGCGCCAGCAGGTAAACGTAAGGGTAAAAAACCAGCACCAGCACCAGAATGACGCCGCCGGTAGAACGCACCCGTGGCAGCCGCAGGCCGGTGCCGAACCATTCGCGCATCAGGCTTTGCACCGGCCCTGCGAAATCCAGCAGCCCGACGAAGACGAACGCCAGCACGTAGGCGGGAATGGCAAAAGGCAGCATGAGCGCCCAATCCAGCCAGCGCCGGCCGGGGAACTCGCACAGGCTGGTGAGCCACGCGAGGCTCACGCCCAGCAGCGTCACGCCAATGCCTACACCGACAACCAGCGTCAGCGTGTTGCCCAACAGGCGAGTCATTTGCGTATCGAGCAGATGCGACCAGATCTCGCGGTCAACGCTTTCCCATGAGAGCACGAGCACGCTCAGCGGCAAGAGCACCAAGGCGGCGATGGCGAAAACCAGAGGGTACCAGCGACGTTGGGCGGGATGGGCCAAGGGATGTACTCAGAAGGTAAGAGCGATTGGGGCGGCGATACCCACTGTCCGCGACGGCTGCCACGCGGTCTGCCTGACAGATCGCGTCGTACAGGTCGCGGGCAAGCGCGCTCCTACAACGACTTGCGCGGTTAGTGGATCAATTCCAGCCTGCACGATCCATCATGCGAATCGCCTCAGCCTGACGCTTGCCGGCCACTTCGACAGGAATGGTGTCAGCTTTGAACGAACCCCAGCTCGCCACTTCTTCCGACGGTGCGACTTTCGGGTTGGCCGGGAATTCCTGGTTGACGCCCGAGAAGATCGTTTGCGCTTCCGGCCCGGTCATCCATTCCACCAGTGCTTTGGCCGCTTCCGGGTGCGGGGCATATTTGGTGAGGCCGATACCGGACAGGTTCACGTGCACGCCACGGTCCGCCTGGTTCGGCCAGAACAGCTTCACCGCCAGATCAGGGTTCTGCTTGTGCAGGCGGCCGTAATAGTACGAATTCACGATGCCGACGTCGCACTGCCCGGCGTTGATCGCCTCCAGCACTGCAACGTCATCGGA
>JARDZH010000239.1 GCA_029240955.1 Pseudomonas sp.
CCTCGCTGGCTATGCTTGGAATTCGGCATGGTCAGCGAGGCTTTCTGTATGGAAGACCCGTCCAAAGGCGAGCCCGAGGGCAAACCGCCTACCTTCTGGCAAATGGTGCACAGCGTGCTCGCCGCTGCACTCGGCGTGCAGAGCAACAAGAACCGCCAGCGGGATTTCACCCACGGCAAGCCCGTGCACTTTCTGCTGCTGGGGCTGATCTTCACCGCGCTGTTCGTGGTGATGCTGTTCGGTGTGGTGCAGCTGGTGCTGTATTTCGCTGTGGAACACGACCTGTAGGAGCCAGCTTGCTGGCGAGAGGCCGGTACGGCTGACGCTACGTCTCGCCAGCAAGCTGGCTCCTACAAGGGTGTGCAGCTGACGCTACTGCCCGCTGATCCAGAACACTGCGCCGCCCACCACCAGCATGATGATGAAGAAGATGGCCCAGGCGTCAACCTTGCTGTCGGGCTTGGTGATTTTTGGGTGTTTGCTCATCGCATCGCCTCTTGTCGGTCTTGTGGGGAGTGCATACGAAGGGTTCGGAATCCAGGCTGCCCTCAGTAAAGACTACGCTTGTCCACACGACAACCAAGGCTATTGCCAGCCGACCTCCGGCTTATCGTTTTTAGTGATTTGCTTATATATAAACATCACTTTTACCGATATCTCCAAGCTGTTATCTTCGCCACCGCTCCGAGGGGAGTGCGCGACCGTGCGCGCAGAATTGCTGGATGTCGCATGGGCTGTCGAGCGAGATGTTTCAGCATCCGATGCCGCAGCCCTGCTTCGTGACGAAGCCTGAGAACAGGACCTATATGTACGTATACGACGAGTACGATCAGCGGATCATCGAGGACCGCGTCAAGCAGTTCCGTGATCAGACGCGCCGCTATCTGGCCGGTGAGCTGAGCGAAGAAGAGTTTCGACCGTTGCGCCTGCAAAACGGTCTCTATGTCCAGCGTTTCGCGCCTATGCTGCGCGTCGCGGTGCCGTATGGTCAGCTGACCTCGCGCCAGACCCGCATGCTGGCCAAGGTCGCCCGTGACTACGATAAAGGCTACGCCCATATCAGTACGCGCCAGAACGTCCAGTTCAACTGGCCGGCGCTGGAAGACGTGCCGGATATTCTGGCCGAACTGGCGACCGTGCAGATGCACGCGATCCAGACCAGCGGCAACTGCCTGCGCAACGTGACCACCGACCAGTTCGCCGGTGTCGCCGCCGATGAACTCGTCGACCCGCGCCCCTGGTGCGAGATCGTGCGTCAGTGGACGACCTTCCACCCGGAATTCGCCTACCTGCCGCGCAAGTTCAAGATCGCGATCAATGGTTCGACCACCGACCGCGCTGCCATCGAAGTTCACGACATCGGCCTGGAGCCCCTGCGCAATGCGGCAGGCGAGCTCGGCTTCCGTGTTCTGGTCGGCGGCGGTCTGGGCCGTACGCCAGTCGTGGGCTCGTTCATCAACGAATTCCTGCCGTGGCAGGACCTGCTGAGTTATCTCGACGCCATCCTGCGGGTCTACAACCGCTACGGTCGCCGGGACAACAAGTACAAGGCGCGCATCAAGATTCTGGTCAAGGCCCTGACGCCTGAAGTGTTCGCCGAGAAGGTCGAGGCCGAGATGGTCCACCTGCGCGGCGGTCAGACCACATTGACCGCAGCCGAAGTGCAGCGCGTCGCCAAGCACTTCGTCGACCCGGAATACAAGGCGCTTGCCGACCAGCACGCCGAACTGGCAGCGCTCGAAGCCGAGCACCCGGGTTTCGCCCGCTGGCGCCAGCGCAACGTGGTGGCTCACAAACAGCCCGGCTACGTGGCCGTGACCCTGTCGCTCAAGCCCACCGGCGTTGCACCGGGCGACATCACTGACAAGCAGCTGGATGCCGTCGCCGATCTGGCCGACCGCTACAGCTTCGGTCAACTGCGCACCTCCCACGAGCAGAACATCATTCTGGCCGACGTCGAGCAGTCGCAACTGTTCGCGCTCTGGAACGAGCTGCGGGAAAACGGTTTCGCGACGCCGAACATCGGCCTGCTCACCGACATCATCTGCTGCCCGGGCGGCGATTTCTGCTCGCTGGCCAACGCCAAGTCGATCCCGATCGCCGAATCCATCC
The DNA here is from genome assembly GCA_029240955.1 of Pseudomonas sp. The sequence continues at coordinate 2,113 of JARDZH010000239.1, forward strand.
AGCGTCGCTTCGACGATCTGGACTACCTGTTCGATATCGGCGAGCTGGACCTGAACATTTCCGGGTGCATGAACGCATGCGGTCACCACCATGTCGGCCATATCGGCATTCTTGGCGTAGACAAGAAGGGTGAGGAGTTCTATCAGGTGTCGCTGGGCGGCAGCGCCAGTCGTGACGCGAGCCTGGGCAAGATCCTCGGCCCTTCCTTCGCACAGGACGTCATGCCGGACGTGATCGAGAAGCTGATCGACGTGTACGTGGAAAAACGTACCGAAGACGAGCGTTTCATCGACACTTACCAGCGTATTGGCATCGACCCTTTCAAGGAGCGCGTCTATGCAGCGAATCATTAAGAACAACGAGGTCATCGACGAGACCTGGCACCTGCTGCCCAAGGACACGACCTTCGACAGCCTGTCCAACTGCGACGACCTGATCGTTCCGCTGAACCTGTGGCGCGAACACGGTCATGCGCTCAAGGCCCGCGATGGCGGCCTGGGCGTGTGGCTGGACAGCGATGAAGAAGCCGAGGAAATCGGCGACGACGTGGATCAGTTCCAGGTCATTGCCCTGAATTTCCCGGCGTTCACCGACGGGCGCAACTTCTCCAACGCGCGCCTGCTGCGTGACCGCTATGGCTTCAAGGGTGAGCTGCGGGCGATTGGTGACGTGTTGCGTGACCAACTGTTCTACATGCACCGCTGTGGTTTCGACGCGTTTGCGATCCGTCCCGACAAGGATCCGTACGAAGCGCTGGAAGGTCTGAAGGATTTCTCTGTGACCTACCAGGCCGCCACCGACGAGCCGCTGCCGCTGTTCCGCCGCCGCTGATTGCGGCGCAATGAAAAAGCCCGGCCCTTTCACGAAAAGGCCGGGCTTTTTTGTGGGTGGGCGAATACCCCTAAAAGCGCGTTTACCCGCGACAGGCGTCAGGTCATCTTCCTGATACGCCGCGTTCCTGTGGGAGGGAGCGAAGCTCGCGATGAGGCCCGTGATAACACTTCAACCGCCGTCGCGAGCTGGCGCTCCCTCCCACAGGCCCGCGTTTCTACCGCAGACTCACCAAAACCGCTGCTGACTCAGGCGGCCCCACAGTTTGGTCAGCACGCCATCCGCCGTGGTCGCGGCAGCCATGCCCATGCGCTCCTGGAAACTCTTGCGCTGCACATAGTGCAGGTGGAACACGTCCGCCTGTTTGGCGCGTTCGGCGATATATTCGTCGCTGGTCTTGAGCTCATCCACCAACTGATTCTCCAGCGCCGCCATGCCCAGCCAGACTTCGCCGGTCGCGACTTCGTCAATGGACAATTGCGGGCGGTAGCTGGCCACGAAGCGTTTGAACAGGTCGTGGGTGATATTCAGGTCCTGCTGGAACTTCTCGCGGCCTTTCTCGGTGTTCTCGCCAAACACGGTCAGCGTGCGTTTGTATTCGCCAGCGGTCAGCACTTCGACATCGATATCGTGCTTCTTGAGCAGACGATTGACGTTGGGCATCTGCGCCACCACGCCGATGGAACCCAGAATGGCGAACGGCGCGCTGATGATGCGATTGCCGATACACGCCATCATGTAACCGCCGCTGGCCGCGACCTTGTCGATGCAGATGGTCAGCGGAATGCCCGCCTCGCGAATGCGGGCCAGTTGCGAAGAGGCCAGACCATAGCTGTGGACCATGCCGCCGCCGCTCTCAAGACGCAGGACCACTTCGTCTTTATCGGTCGCCAAGGTCAGCAACGCGGTGATCTCGTGGCGCATGCTTTCGGTGGCCGACGCCTTGATGTCGCCGTTGAAATCCAGCACATAAACGCGGGACTTGTCCTGCGGCTGCTTCTTGTCCTTCTTCTGCGCTTTGCCCTGCTCCTTGCGCAACGCCTTGAGACGGTCCTTGCTCAGCAGCGACTGCTCCAGACGTTCACGAAGACCTTTATAGAAATCGTTGAGCCGGGTGACCTGCAGCTGCCCGGCGGTGCGGCGACGTCCTCTGCCCCGCACCGAGGCGATGGTGACCAGCACGACGACGATGGCGATCACCAGCGTGACGGTCTTGGCCAGAAAACTGGCGTAATCGACGATGAAATCCACGGATACTCCTCACGTGCGTTGCGCCCTTACCAACCAAGGGCCGCGATGCCGCCAGCATACCGACGAGGTCGGCGCTTCACCAGCAGGCAGCCTGTGACAAAGGGTTAAACGCGGATTTCAAACGAGCGTATGCTTTTTCATTGACAGCCCACCGGCATCGGCCCTAACCTCGCCGGACCTTCAACGCGCCGGGAATGAAACGGACGTGGGCAGCATCTACCTGATTCGACATGGCCAGGCCTCCTTCGGCGCCGACGATTACGACGTACTGTCGGCTGTCGGCGTACGTCAGGCGCAGATCCTGGGTGCGCATCTGGTGGAGCTCGGTCTTCAGTTCGATCGGTGTCTGTCCGGTGATCTGCGTCGCCAGAAGGACACCGCGCAGCACGCGCTGGCGCAGTACGCCGAAGCAGGCCGCGCCGCGCCGACGCTCGAAATCGACAGCGCCTTCGACGAGTTCGATGCCGAAGGCGTGGTCCGCGCCCTGATCCCGACGACGCTCGACGACGAGCCGGACGCCCTGAACATCCTGCGCAACGCCGTCGACAACCGCCTCGAGTTTCAGCGGCTGTTCTCGCGGGTGATCGCCCGCTGGCTGGGCGGCGAACACGACACCCTCGGTTTGCAAAGCTGGGTGGGTTTCGTGGCGCGGGTTCAGGCTGGGCTGCGGCGAATTCTTGAAAATGCGGGTGAACATGAGCGCATCGCCGTGTTCACATCCGGGGGCACCATC
>JARDZH010000240.1 GCA_029240955.1 Pseudomonas sp.
CCCACCGCCAGTTTGATGGCGGTCTGGTCACCGTTGTAGCTGAAGGTGCCGTCGGCATTCATCGAGTACGGCGCGGTCGACGACTTGGAGCCGGAAAACATGTACTGGCCGTTGGAGTCCTGGCTGTTCATCAAGCCGAGGATGGTGCTTTGCAGTTCCTTGAGCTCGCCGGCCGTGGACACCCGGTCCTTGTCGGTATAGGAACCGTTGCCCGCTTTCACGATCAGGTCGCGAGCGGCCAGGATCGCATCCTGAATGCTGCCGAGCGCCGTTTCAGCGTTGGTAATGTTGGTGTTGATCGTGCTGATGTTCGACTTGTACTGGGTCAGCATGGAGTTCTGCTGAGCCAGCTGCAGCACGCGGGCGGCGCCAACCGGATCGTCGGAAGCGGTGTTGAGCTTCACGCCGCTGGCGACTTCCTCGCTGGTTTTCACGATATTGGCATAGCTGCGCTGAACGTTTGCAGTCGAGGATTCGTAGAACTGGCTAGTAGAGATACGCATGGCTCACGATTCCTTAGAGGCTGTTGATCAGCGTGCTGAAAATGGACTGCGCCGCTTTGATGATCTGCGACGACGCGGTGTAGTACTGCTGGTACTTGATCAGGTTGGCGGCTTCTTCATCCAGAGACACGCCCGATACCGAATCGCGCGCAGCCTTGGCGGTGCTGACCACCGCAGCGGTCGCGGTCACGTCACTCTTGCCCTGAGCCGCCCGGGTACCGATGGAAGACGTCAGGTCCGCATACGCGCCGGACAGGCTGGAGCCTACGCTGCCACCCGACACGCCGACGGTCTTGGCAGTCTGCAGTGCAACGGTGGCAACCGCGTTGCGGTTATCCGAGGAGCCCGCGCCGGTCAGGTTCACCGAGAACGTGTCGTTGGCCTGCGGCGTACCGGAGATTGCCATCTCGAAGGTGAACGACGTCGCGCTGCTCGGCGTGGTCGAGGTGTCGGTGTAACCCACGCTGAGTTTGAGGCTGTTGCTCTGGCCCTGAATGATGGTGCCGGTGATGGCGTTGCCATTCTGGTCAGTGACCGCCGCGCCCTGAGCGTTGAGCAATTGATAGCTCTGCACGCCATTGGTAGCGGCGCCCATCACCAGACGCATCGGCGTGGAATCCTTGAGCGCGCTGCGCAGATCCTGAGCCTGGGTCGGGTTGTAGATGTCGGCCTTGGTGGTCAATACCGGCTGAGTGAAACCGCCGGTACCCGAGTTGCTTGCACCCGCAGCAGCCGTCAACGGCGCGGCGGCAGCGATATCCTTCGGATCGGTCAGCGCAACCGACATGCCCGAAGCGCCATTGCGGGTCGGGGTCACCTTGAAGGTGTCGCCCGCCGCCACGGCAGCGCCGTTCAGGGTCATGGCGAAGCCTTCGAACTCTTTCGGCGGATTGTCGCTCAGTTTGCCGGAGCCCAGGCTTTCGCCATTCGGCAGACGGCGCACGGTGTAGTTGTCCGCGTCGCTGAAGGTCACTTCGTAGTCGCTGGCAGCGAGCTTGCTGGTGTCCTTGATGGTCACGTTCAGGTTGCCCGAGCCCAGACTGTTGGTCGAGCTGCCGGTGCTGCGCTGGGAAATCTGTTCCAGGCTGTTGATGTTGTTGAACAGCGCGGAGCCGAAGTTGCCCTTGCTGTCGATACCCTGGCTCAGCTGGGAGTTGATCTGGTCATTCATGACCATGCCCATGCGGCCGAGCTCGTTGGTCGCAGGGACCAGCACTTCGGAGCGATAACGCAGCAGGCCGCCGATGGCACCGCCGGTGATGACGGTGGTCACGTCGGTCTGGGTCTGGCCGTAGGCGATCTGCACGTTGTACTGCATCGGATCGGCAGCGCTTGCGGTCGCCGACATCTTGTAGGACGTGCCGCCGCTGACCAGGGACTGCCCGGTACCGGTGTAGATGTCGTAGTTGCCGTTGTTCTCGACCACTTTCACCCCGACCAGCTCATTGAGCTTGCGCACGGCTTCGTTGCGCGTGTCGAGCAGGCTGTTGGGCGACGTATTGCCGGCCGAAGCCTGAGTGATCTGCTTGTTCAGGCTGGCGATGCTGTTGGTCAGCTCGTTGACCTGACCGGCGAACGTGTTCAGCTGAGCATTGACGTTTTCGTTCTGCGACGACAGTTGCGCGGCAACGGAATTGAAGCGCGAAGCCAGCGCCGACGCCTGGGTCAGAAAGCTGGAGCGCTCGGCAGACTGGGTCGCGCTGGTGGCGATGGCCTGCAGATTGGTGAAGAACTGGGTCATCTGCGCGGCAACACCGGTGGTGCTGTCAGACAGCAGCGCATCGGTCTTGCTCGCCTGGCCGGAATAGGCCACGGCGTCCGCGCTCAGGGCGGTGCTCGATTGCAATTGGGCGTCAAGGTAGCTGTTGTAGATACGACGCACGTCGGACAGCGTCGTACCGGTGCCGATGTAGCCGACACCCAGGCCAATGTTGATCTGCGCCGAAGCTGTGGTCATTACCTGCTGACGCGAGTACCCAGCGGTGTCCACGTTGGCCGTGTTGTTACCGATGGTGTTGATCGCGGCATTACTGGCGTTAATGCCCGAGAGCCCAATTGAAATCAGCGACATGATTAAAACCTTATAAAGTCGTGGAAGAGCCCGCAGCGGCGGCGTAAGTCTGGTAACTCTTCATCTGTTTCGCGATCTGCGAGATCTTGCTTGCATAGTCCGGGTCGGTGGCGTAACCGGCCTTCTGCAACTCTTTAACAAACTGTTCCGGGTTATCGGCCGAATTCACGACTTCTTTATATCGATTGTTGTTCTGCAACAGGCTGACCAGGTCGTGGAAGCTGTCGGCGTATGAGTCGTAGGAACGGAAGTTCGCCGTCTCCTTGACCATCTTGCCGTCGCGGAACTCGCTGGTGATCGCGCGCGCTTCGGCGCCCTTCCAGCTGCCCATTGCCTTGATGCCGAACAGGTTGTGACTGCTGCCACCGTCCTGCGAACGCATGATGGATTTGCCCCAGCCGGTTTCCAGCGCCGCCTGTGCGACGAGCATGACCGGATCGACGCCGATACGGGCCGCCGCTTCCTTGGCCATCGGCAACATGGTGGCGACGAACTGGTCGGCGTTGCCGAACGCGCGCTTGGCCGGGGCCAGCGGGGGTTGGGCGATCGAGCGAACCGTCGGCGCGGCGGGCGCCAGGTTCGGGTCCATCGTCCAGTCGCCGTTGTGGCCGGTCGCGCCTGTGCCTGTAACCGCTCCGGTCGAACGAGAGGCCAGTGCCGCCGCCTTGGCGACCTCGGCAGTCGCGGCCGACGGCACGATGCCTGCCAGCAGACGGTCGGTCAGTTTGCTTGGCAGCGACAGGCGACGCGCGTTGAGCGCGGCCATGTCGTTGCGCCCTTCCACCGCCGCGGTGCCGGCAGCCTGATCGGCCGCAGCCGAACGGGTCGCCCACAACGGACGCTGATAGACACTGCCCGCCAGCCCGGTCTTGGCCGGAGCGGAGTCGGCCGTCGGCGCCGGGGTTTCAGGCGCGGCCGCGTGGTTGATGCCCTTGTCTTTCGACAATTGACGCATCAGCACGTCCTGCAGACCGATACCGTTGCCGCGGGTCGACAGCGTGACCGCCAGTTGCTGGTCATACATGTCCTGATACTGCCGCGTCGCCGCGGTGTTCATCGGGTTGTCCTTGGCCATCACTTCGTTGGCCGAACGCATGGACTTGAGCATCTGGCTGACGAACAGCGATTCGAACTCCTGGGCCACCTTCTTCAGGTTGGCCTGGCTGTCCTTGTCGCCATGCTTCAGCGAAGCCAGACGGTTGATGTCGGTGTAAGCACCCGAATCGGCCGCTGTGGAAATTCCGCCCTTGGGCATATCCATGCTCGAGTCCTCAGATTACGATCAGGTCGGCTTGCAGCGCGCCGGCCTGTTTCAATGCTTCAAGAATCGCCATCAAGTCGCCTGGAGCCGCACCGACCTGGTTGACCGCACGCACGATCTCGTCAAGCGTGGTCCCTGGACCGAACTTGAACATCGGGTGCATTTCCTGCTCGGCGTTGACGCGTGAGCGCGGCACGACAGCGGTCTGGCCATTGGACAGAGGGCCGGGCTGGCTGACGATCGGGTCTTCGGTGATGGTCACGGTGAGGCTGCCGTGGGTAACGGCTGCCGGCGAAACCTTCACGTTCTGGCCGATGACGATGGTGCCGGTACGCGAGTTGATGATGACTTTGGCGGCGGTCTGACCCGGGTCGATTTCCAGGTTTTCCAGAATCGACAGGTAGTCGACGCGCTGGCCCGGATCCAGTGGCGCGGTCACACGTACCGAACCGCCATCCAGTGCCTGAGCGACACCTGGGCCAAGCAGGTCGTTGATCTTGTCGACGACGCGCTTGGCCGTGGTGAAGTCGGAACGGTTGAGGTTCAGCGTCAGTGTATTGCCTTGGTTGAAACCACTCGGCACCGCGCGCTCCACCGAAGCACCGCCAGGAATCCGTCCGGACGACGGAACGTTGACGGTAATCTTGGAGCCGTCACGGCCTTCCGCGTCAAAACCGCCGACGACCAGGTTGCCCTGAGCAATGGCGTACACGTTGCCGTCGACACCTTTCAGGGGGGTCATCAGCAGGCTGCCGCCGCGCAGGCTCTTGGAGTTACCAATCGAGGAAACCGTGATGTCCACGGTCTGGCCCGGTTTGGCGAACGCTGGCAGATCGGCATAGACCGCCACTGCCGCCACGTTCTTGAGCTGCACGGTGCCGGAGCCGGCCGGCACCTTGATACCGAACTGCGACAGCATGTTGTTGAAGGTCTGCAGGGTGAACGGCGTCTGGGTGGTCTGGTCACCCGTGCCGTTGAGCCCCACGACCAGGCCGTAACCGATCAGTTGGTTGGCCCGGACGCCGGAAATGCTGGCGATGTCCTTCAGACGCTCGGCGTGAACGCCGAACGCTGCGGTTAACAACCGCTCGGCGTGAACGCCAAACGCTGCGGTTAACAACAAGGTTGCCGCTATCAGTTGCTTGAGCTTGATCATGTCTATCCCGCGATCAGAAAGGGAACAACGGGCTGAGGAAGAACCGGTCGAACCAGCCAGGCTGGCTGGTATCGGCGAATGCACCGGTACCTGAGTAGGTGATACGGGCATCGGCGATACGTGTGGACGACACAGTATTGTCAGTTGCAATGTCATCTGCACGAATCAGGCCAGCTATGCGTACCAGTTCATCGCCCGTGTTGAGCGTCATCCATTTCTCGCCGCGGACCGCCAGAATGCCGTTGGGCAGCACATCGGCCACGGTTACGGTGACCGAACCGGTCAGGCTGTTGCTCTGCGCCGCCTGGGCATCGCCCGAGCTTTCGCGGGAACCGGAATAGCCGGCGTTCAGGCTCAGATTGCCGCCGCCGACCGGGTTCTTGGTAGTCAGGCCCGAGCCGAACAGCGAGGTCAGACCCAGGCTGTTGGTGCTGTCCTTGCTCAGATCGGAACTGGACGCCTTGCTCGCCGCCATCCGCTCGGACAAGGTGATAGTGATGATGTCGCCTACACGGAAAGCCTTGCGGTCGCCGTACAGATTCTGCTCGAAACCCGCCTGGTAGATAGCGCCATTGTTCGCGGCCGCCGACATGGGCGTACGCGGCAACACCGGAGCGTAGTAAGGATCGTTGGGCTTGGCGGCAGGCGCCACGCAGCCGGTCAGCAGGGCAAAGCCGCACAGGGACACGATCGATACGGAAAAACGCAGAACACTTGGGCGTTTCATGACACTAAAAACCTCGCGGTGTAGCAGGCGGATTGAGCAGTTGGATCAGGTTCTTACAAGTTCTGAGTCAGGTTCTGCAGCATCTGGTCAGCGGTGGAGATCACTTTGGAGTTCATCTCGCAAGCGCGCTGAGTGGTAATCATGTTCACCAGTTCTTCAACGGTGCTGACGTTGGAGTTTTCCAGGGTGTTCTGCAGGGTCGGGCCCAGACCGTTCAGGCCAGGCGTGCCGATCTGTGGCGCGCCGCTGGAACCGGTTTCCAGGAACAGGTTGCCGCCGATGGCTTGCAGACCGGCCGGGTTGATGAAGTCGGCGGTCTGAATGTTGCCGATGATCTGCGGGGTCGCAGCAGCACCCGGCAGCGTGACGGAAACGGTACCGTCCTGGCCGACGGTGAACGTCTGAGCGTTCTGCGGAACCACGATTGCCGGCTCCAGCGCGTAGCCGTTGGCAGTCACGATCTGGCCGTTGGCGTCGAGGTGGAACGTACCGTCGCGGCTGTACGCCACGGTGCCGTCAGGCTGAGTGATCTGGAAGAAGCCACGGCCGTTGACTGCCATGTCCAACGGGTTGTTGGTGGTCTGCAGGCTGCCGGCGGTGAAATTCTTCTGAGTGCCGACGATGCGCACACCGGTACCCAGCTGCAGGCCCGATGGCAGTTCGCTGTCCTGAGTGGACTGCGCGCCCGGCTGACGCTTGATCTGGTAGAGCAGGTCCTGGAATTCGGCGCGATCGCTCTTGAAACCTGTGGTCGACACGTTCGCCAGGTTGTTGGAGATCGTGGTCAGGTTGGTGTCTTGGGCAGCAAGACCGGTTTTGGCAACGTACAGTGCAGGAAGCATTCGTTTTCTCCTCAAGCGCCGGTTTGTCGGCGCAAGCTATCAATGGTTAGCCAATCTGCAAGACGCGAGCCATAGCCTGGTCGTCTTCTTCGGCGGTCTTCATCATCTTGACGTGCAATTCGAATTGGCGAGCGAGGTTCAGCACCGAGGTCATTTCCTCGACGGCGTTGACGTTGCTCGCCTGCAGAAAGCCGGACTCGACCTGCACGTTGGCATCGGCCGGAGCAGGCTGACCGCTCTTGGTGTGAATCAGGCCGTCGGGGCCTTTTTCCATGGTTCTGAGGTCCGGGTTGACCAGCTTGATGCGGTCGACCTGTGCCATGACCTGCGGACTCTCACCCGAAGAGCGGATGCTGATGGTGCCGTCGGCGCCGATCTCGATCTGCTGCTGTGGCGGCACGGCGATAGGACCGCCGTTGCCCATAACCGGCAAACCGCTGCCGTCGCGCAGCACGCCCAAGGCGTCGATGTTCATGCCGGAACTGCGGGTGTAGGCCTCGCCACCGTCGGCGGTCTGTACCGCGATCCAGCCGTCGCCCTTGATGGCGATGTCCAGTTCGCGACCGGTCTCGACCATCGCACCGCCGGAGAAATCGGTACCCGGACGCTCGCTCATGGCATACGCCCGAGACGGCATGACTTCACCAAACACGGGCATGGAGCGGGCTTGCTCCAGATCGCGCATGAAGCCATTGGTTGATACGTTCGCCAGGTTGTTGGCATGAGCCTTCTGCGCAATGGCGTTTTCAGACGCACCGCTCATCGCGACGTAAAGCAACTTGTCCACAGTAATCCTCCTCCGACAGACGCTTGCCGCCTGTAGCTGTTCGGAAGGGGTAAAGCAATTATCGGTCCAACTTGTCAGCCCTGATACAAACGCCCCGCCAGCCCGTGTTTTCCGGGGGTTAGTCGAGGCTGCGGCGGTCTG
>JARDZH010000241.1 GCA_029240955.1 Pseudomonas sp.
GGCTTCGAGAAATTCCCGAAGCCATTGCGTGAGATCGTCGGCATTGTCCGGGTCGACGCTCATGCGCGCCGCGTTGCCGTTCAAAGTGTGCCCAGGCTCGGTGGCGCTGTAGGCCTCGCCCCGACCCAGCTCACTGCGGCTTTCGACGATCAGGACGCGCCGCGCGCCGGGCTGGCGCAGCAACTGTGCGGCGAGCAGCGTGCCGCTCAGGCCGCCACCGATGATCAGGATGTCAGCGGATTGTGTGTGAAGAGTCATCGAAGGTCCGTTTCAAGCTGTTGGGGCGATGCAGGAACATAGCTGTTGATTGATCAGAGCACCACGGTGCGCACGAAACGCAGCGGTGTCTGGTCGTCGTTTCGATAGCTGTGCGGCTGGTTGCTCGGAAACATGAAAAACTCGCCGGGGCCGACCCCATGCGAAGCGCCGGTGAGCGACAGGGCAACCGTCAACCGGCCCTCTACCACATACACCTGCTCGCTCCAGCCATCGGGGTCGGCCTCGGAAGTGTAGGCATCGCCCGGCGCCAGACAGAACTCCCACAGCTCGACTTCCCGGCGGGCGTTGGCCTTGGCCAGCAAGGTCGCCTTGCTGCCCTCTCCCGCTCCCGCCCAGGCCAGCTCGTTGATGCGGCTGTGATCGCGCAGCTCCGGCGCTTGAATCAGGTCGCTGAATGCCACGTCCAGCGCCTCGGCCACCCGGTCCAGCGTCGCCAGGCTGACATTCTTTTCGCCTGCCTCGATCGCGACCAGCATGCGGCGGCTCACGCCGGAGCGCTCGGCCAGGGCGTTCTGGCTGAGATCCGCCGCATGCCGCAAGCGACGCACATTGTGGCTGACGTGTTGCAGCACCGGAGCGCGCCGCGCAGTTTCTTTATCCATCTGATTTCATCCGAACCGAGTGCGCACTATACTGCTCAGCTTTCCGCCGTCCGGCGTTTCGCTTACCCTTTTTGCAGAGCCGATAATTCATGAAAACCCTTCGCTGGACGCCGCGCGTCAGTAAAGCAGAGTTCGTGCTGATTCTGATCACCATGATGTGGGGCGGCACCTTTCTGCTGGTGCAGTATGCTCTGAGCGCCAGCGGGCCGATGTTTTTTGTCGGGCTGCGATTTGCCGCAGCGGCGGCCATCGTAGCCCTGTTTTCGATGAAAGTGCTGCGCGGCCTGACGTTATTCGAGCTGCGCGCAGGCGTGGCAATCGGAACCGCCATCATGCTCGGCTACGGGCTGCAGACCATTGGCCTGCAAACCATCCCCAGCAGCCAGTCGGCATTCATTACCGCGCTCTACGTGCCATTCGTGCCGCTCCTGCAATGGCTGGTTCTGGGACGTCGTCCGGGCCTGATGCCGAGTATCGGCATCGCACTGGCGTTCACCGGCCTGATACTGGTTTCCGGCCCTCAGGGCGCGGCGCTTGAATTCAGCCCGGGCGAGCTGGCGACCATCATCAGCGCTGTGGCCATCGCCGCCGAGATCATCCTGATCAGCGCTTACGCCGGCAAGGTGGATGTGCGCCGCGTCACCGTGGTTCAGCTGGCGACCGCGTCGGCGCTGGCGTTTCTGATGATCGTGCCGACCGGCGAACATCTTCCTGATTTCTCCTGGCTGCTGGTCCTGAGCGCCGTCGGCCTGGGCGCGATGAGCGCGATCATTCAGGTGGCGATGAACTGGGCGCAACAAAGCGTCTCGCCGACCCGCGCCACTGTGATCTATGCCGGAGAGCCGGTCTGGGCAGGCATCGCCGGAAGACTGGCCGGTGAGCGCCTGCCGGGCATCGCGCTGCTGGGCGCGGCGTTTATCATCGCGGGCGTGATCGTCAGTGAGCTGAAGAAGCGGCCAGCGGCGCTCGCCGATGAGAATGCCGAGGAGCCGCTGCGTGATCGCGAAGATTGACTAAGCATCGACAGCACAATTAGTAGGAACGGACTTCTTACTTCGTAGGACAAATGAAAGCTCAGCGTGTAAAACTTTCCTGCATCAGACATTTCTTGTAGGAAATTCGACGGCCGCAGGCTTTGGTGATGCACCGCCTGGCACGTATGATGCTTATTTTTTCCGGCAGACAGGAAGCCTATGTCACTGATTGTCCTATTGCTTCTGCCGTTCATTGGCAGCTGTCTGGCAGCTTTTCTGCCACACAACGCGCGCAACGCTGAATCCATTCTCGCCGGGCTGATTGCCGTCACCGGCGCGCTGCAATGTGCACTGTGGTTTCCGCAGATCGCCGATGGCGGTGTCATGCGCGAGGAGTACATATGGCTGCCGAGTCTGGGCATCAACTTCGTTCTGCGCATGGACGGTTTCGCCTGGCTGTTCTCGATGCTGGTGCTTGGGATCGGCGCGCTGGTCTCGCTCTACGCCCGTTATTACATGTCGCCGGACGATCCGGTGCCACGGTTTTTCTCGTTCTTTCTCGCATTCATGGGCGCTATGCTGGGCCTGGTGATGTCCGGCAATCTGATTCAGATCGTGTTTTTCTGGGAGCTGACCAGTGTCTTCTCCTTCCTGCTGATCGGTTACTGGCACCACCGGGCTGACGCAAGACGCGGCGCCTACATGGCCTTGATGGTCACCGGTGCCGGGGGCCTTGCGCTGCTGGCGGGCATGATGCTGCTCGGGCATGTGGTCGGCAGCTACGATCTTGATCGCGTGCTGGCGTCCGGTGACCTCATCCGCGAGCACGCACTGTATCCGGTGCTGCTGACCCTGATCCTGATCGGCGCGCTGAGCAAGAGTGCTCAATTCCCTTTCCACTTCTGGCTGCCGCACGCGATGGCCGCGCCCACGCCGGTGTCGGCGTATCTGCACTCGGCGACGATGGTCAAGGCCGGGGTGTTTCTCATGGCGCGTCTGTGGCCGGCGCTGTCGGGCACCGAACAGTGGTTCTGGATCGTCAGCGGCGCGGGCGCCTGCACGCTGATTCTTGGCGCTTACGCGGCCATTTTCCAGTACGACCTGAAAGGCCTGCTGGCCTATTCCACCATCAGCCATCTGGGCCTGATCACCCTGCTGCTGGGCCTCAACAGCCCGCTGGCGGCCGTTGCTGCGGTGTTCCACATTCTCAACCACGCGACGTTCAAAGCCTCGCTGTTCATGGCCGCCGGGATCATCGACCACGAAAGCGGGACGCGTGACATCAGGCGGTTGAGCGGCCTGATAAAGCTGGTCCCTTACACTGCGACGCTGGCCATGGTCGCCAGCGCGTCCATGGCCGGTGTCCCGTTGCTCAACGGCTTTCTGTCCAAAGAGATGTTCTTTGCGGAAACCGTGTTCATCTCCTCGACCGCGTGGGTGGAAATGGCGCTGCCGGTGATCGCGACCATCGCCGGTGCGTTCAGCGTGGCCTATTCACTGCGTTTCACGGTGGACGTGTTCTTCGGCCCTCCTGCGAAGGATCTGCCGCACATTCCTCACGAGCCGCCACGCTGGATGCGCGCGCCGGTGGAATTGCTGGTGCTGACCTGTCTGGTGGTCGGCGTACTGCCGGCGCAATCGGTCGCAACCCTGTTGGCCGCTGCCGCGCAGCCGGTCGTCGGCGGCCCGCTGCCCGAATACAGCCTGGCGATCTGGCACGGCTGGAACGCGCCGATGATCATGAGCCTGGTCGCCATGGGCGGCGGTATCGTCCTTTACCTGCTGCTGCGCAAATCCTTCAAGCGTGAGCGATTTGCCGTCGCGCCGCTGATCGGCCAGTTGAACGGCAAGCGTTTCTTCGAACGCAGCCTGGTCGTGCTGATGCAATGGGCACGGCGTTTCGAGCGTTTCATGGGCACCTACCGTCTGCAGCCGCAGTTGTTCCTGCTGGTCGCGGCGGTCGGCATCGGCATGGCACTGCTGTCCTACGCGATGCTGACCCGTCAGACGCCGAACGCGATTTCGTCCTTTTACCTGAGCCGCGCGCTGCCTGAAGGCGGTGGCACCAACGTGGTCAACGTCATGCTGGTGGATTTCCGCGGCTTCGATACCTTTGGCGAAATCACGGTATTGGCGGCGGTGGCGATGACGGTATTCGCGTTGCTGCGCCGCTTCCGTCCGCCGAAGGAAAGCATCGCCCTGCCCGCTCAACAACGCCGGCTGGGCCGCGACGTGGTCACTGATCTGGTCAACCCGCGCAGCGCCAGCGACACCGCGCTGGGCTTCATGATGGTGCCGGCGGTGCTGGTGCGCCTGCTGTTGCCGATCGCCTTCATCATCTCGATGTACCTGTTCATGCGCGGCCATAACCAGCCGGGCGGCGGTTTCGTCGCAGGGCTGGTGATGTCGGTAGCCTTCATCCTTCAGTACATGGTTGCCGGCACCCAATGGGTCGAAGCGAGGATGAGCCTGCGACCGCTGCGCTGGATGGGCACCGGGCTGCTGACCGCTGTGCTCACCGGTCTCGGATCGATGGTGCTGGGTTATCCGTTCATGACCACCCACACCGCGCATGTGCACCTGCCGCTGCTGGGAGACTTCCATATCGCCAGCGCGCTGTTCTTTGATGTGGGTGTCTACACCGTGGTCGTCGGCTCGACGCTGCTGATCCTCACTGCGCTGGCGCACCAATCGGTGCGCAGCCATCGTCCGACCCAGTTTCCCCGCCCGGTCGCTCACCCCGTGGCCGAAGTAGCCACCACTAAAGGAGCCGTCTGATGGAAGAAGTCATTGCCGTAGCCATCGGCGTTCTCGCCGCCTCGGGCGTCTGGCTGATCCTGCGCCCGCGTACTTTTCAGGTCGTGATGGGCCTGTGCCTGCTGTCGTACGGCGTCAATCTGTTCATCTTCAGCATGGGCAGCCTGTTCATCGGCAAGGAGCCGATCATCAAGGACGGCGTGCCTCAGGACCTGCTGCACTACACCGA